>CAYJMI010000004.1:24167-71237 GCA_964371285.1 uncultured Vicingus sp.
ATCTTGATGCTAAAAAGCTACCAATGGGTATCGAAAAAAAGATGGGCATTAAAAAAGCAATACCATAAATTCCATACTTAGTTTTTATATTAACGATGGTTCGGTTTTGTTTGGTAAACACTTTTCGAGGTTTTTTTCTTCTCAACAATCGGTTGATGAATTGGTTTACCAATGCACTAAAATAGTAAAACACTAAAACTCCAATAGTTCCACCAGCAAACAAGATCAAAACGGTTTGAAAATAAGGATAGCCCTTATCTATTAACAAGTACCCTGCTGCAAATAAAAATTTAATTGCTGCAAAAACCAATAATAAACCTATTTCAAGTATTGATGACATGTAATTATAATTAATACAAAGGTAGCAAAATAAACATATATAAAAATTTATATATGTTTAAAATTATATTTTAATTGCACAAAGTCTTTTATAGAGATTATGGGTCAAGCCCATAATGACGAGTGTGATGGTTACTCTTTCGAACCAAAAGCCAAGTCACCTGCATCTCCTAAACCGGGAACAATGTATGATTGAGCAGTCAATTCTTCGTCAATTGCACCCACCCAAATGGTAGTATTCTCAGGCAGAAAACGTTGAACATAATCTAAACCCATTGAACTTGCAATTAAAATTACAACGTGCATTTTTTTTGGAATACCTTTTTGCAATAAGGCTTTGTAAGTAACTACTATAGAAGCTCCAGAAGCCAACATAGGATCTGATAATATGATGGTTCTATCGGTTAAATCCGGACTGGCCAAATATTCTAGTTCAATATCAAAAGTTCCATTTTTATGATGTCTTCGGTAAGCTGATACAAAAGCATTATCGGCTTTATCAAAATAATTAAGCAAACCTTGATGAAGAGGTAAACCTGCTCTTAAAATAGTAGATAAAATAGGTTGTTCTTTAATTAATGAAATAGTTGAAGTTCCTAGTGGAGTGGTAATTTCTTTACTTTCAAAATCTAATTTTTTGCTGATTTCGTAAGCAAACACCTCGCCTAAACGCTCACAATTTCTTCTAAAACGCATACTGTCTTTTTGAATGGTTTCATCTCTAATTTCAGCAATAAACTGATTAAAAATCGAGTTACCTGCACCTAAGTTGATTATTTCCATTTGTGATTAGTTTAAAGTTTATATGGTTAGAAGTTTAGAGTTTGTCAAATTTACACAACTTGTCCCGACTTTTCGGGATTGTCAAATTTACACATTGTTACATTTACACATTTACACATTGTTACATAAACTTCTTTCCATCCTTCCCAAATGCCTTCGTTAGATAACGATTCGTTGTGCCACACGCTAATAAATGTTCCGTTTACTGATTTTACCACATCAATTAATTCGATAATTTCTTTGGTAGCTTCTTGTGGATTCATTTTTAAATAATATTTTAAAGTTGCTTCCATAACTGCAAATGGAAATATTTTTAAATCGGTTTGAGCTTCGGTGTCCAAGTCATAAAAATAAAAAGGAGAACAAATACTTGCTCTAAAACCAACCTGACCGGAATATCCCATGGTAAAATCTTCAAAAATATCGTTATCAATTAAATTACGATAGGTTAATGGCAGCGTAAGTTTTAAAAAATGTTGACGGCTTTTTTTCACATCTCGATGTGTAATGTTTTTCAATCGGTTGATTTCTTTTGTCAAAATAGTTACATCGGTATTCGAAGCATAAGATGGATGAATACCCACTTCGTAATAATCGGCTAACGATTTAATTAACGATTGAAATTTTTTGTTTTTTACGGTAATGTTTTTGTCGTTTACCCCATAATCGCCCAACAAGAAAAAGTAAATGGGTTTAATGTTGTATTTTTTATGAATTTCAAATTGCTCGTCGTAAGTATCATAAGGGTCTGAAACCATATTTAACAATACTTTTAAGCGTTGTTTAAAATCGTTATTACTCACCAAAGCATATAACAAACCAGCTATAATTCGTAAAATTCCTTTGTGTTTGTAGGCATAAGCATTATCGATATCGATAGTAGAAATGTAGTTGAATTTATTTTCGGGGAAAACAAACTCAGAGTAATGGGTTTTAACAATTGCAGCAAGCTCGTTTGCCCAAATATTTAAGAGTGGTTTTTTCAAAAACTTTTGTTGAAATGCTAAACTTTCTTTGGCTGTAAATCGATCAAATTGGTCGCGGATTTGAGGTAAATATTCTTCGTATCGGGTAACCAAATAAAAACTAGCTGCAAACACATCAAACGGCATGGCTGAATCTGAACTTACTCTAAAAAAACACTTGCTTTGGTTATGTTCAAACAGTTCTATTTCTTGTTCTTTAATTCCATTTTCGAACAATAAATACGACGATTTAAAAAATATACCCGTATCTGTTTTATGGTTGCTGTAATTTATTTTTGGAAAATTGCTTGTTTCAAATTTGGTTTTATTGTCGGTAAATGTGACATCAGTTTTTAAAACATCCTTAAAAATTAATCTAAAAATGTACTTTGTTCTGTTGGTTATTTTATGAGAATAAACTAAAATCATTTACAACAAGTTTTCATCTGCAAAGCTAAAATAATTATTGTTACCAACGATGATATGATCAACAACTGGAGTTTCCATAATAACACCTATTTCTTTCATTTTTTTTGTAAGTTTTATATCGGCTTCGCTAGGTTTTAGGTTGCCAGATGGATGGTTGTGGCATAAAATAACAGACGAAGCCAACAAATTTACTGCATTTTTAAAAATAATTTTTCCGTCGGCTACAGT
The DNA here is from genome assembly GCA_964371285.1 of uncultured Vicingus sp. Taxonomy (GTDB): domain Bacteria; phylum Bacteroidota; class Bacteroidia; order Flavobacteriales_E; family Vicingaceae; genus Vicingus. The sequence goes on from CAYJMI010000004.1 coordinate 26,912, forward strand.
TCCTGTAACACCACCTTTGCTGATGTTTTCACGTTTGATAATTTCGTTTTTACGATTGAGATACAGCACCCAAAACTCTTCATGAGGCAGATCACTCAACACATCGTTGATGGATTCGTAAGCATTTTTACTTGAACCAATTTTTATCTTTTTTTCTTCAACACTTTCTTTTCGTCGCCTGCCCAGCTCTAAAGCAGCCGCAATGGTAATGGCTTTGGCTTCGCCAATGCCATTAAATTGCATTAAATCATTTAAATTAAGTTTTGCCAGTTGGTTAAGGTCATTGTTAACCGATGCCAATATTTTTTTTGAAAGTTCTACTGCTGTTTCGGTTTTGTTACCCGAACTAATTAAAATGGCAATCAACTCGGCATCCGACAAGGCATTTTTACCTTTTAACAACAGCTTTTCACGAGGACGGTCTTCCTCAGCCCATTGTTTAATGTTTAGTTTTTCGGGTTGCATGGGGTAAAGATAGGAATTTGTCAAACTAGTTTTAGTGAAACCGATGTTTTTGTTTAACTTGGCATTTTAAAAATTTATTGTGGCAAAGTCCAACCTAAAAACAGCTTTTTTTTGTCAGAATTGTGGAGCACAATATCCTAAATGGATAGGAAAATGTAATGCTTGTAACCAGTGGAACACCATTGCCGAAGAAGTAATTTCGAAACCCGAAAAATCGGATTTTAGTGTGGCGTTTAATATTAGCAAAACCAATAAACCTACACTTATTGAAGATATTGAAATGGCTGATGTTCCTCGAATTAAACTTCCCGGAACGGAGTTAAACAGGGTGTTGGGCGGTGGTTTAGTACCAGGCTCATTGGTGCTTTTTGGTGGTGACCCTGGCATAGGTAAATCAACCTTAATGTTGCAAATGGCATTGCGGTTGAAAGGCAAAAAAACCTTGTATGTTTCGGGTGAAGAAAGCGAACAACAAATAAAAATGCGTGCCGAACGTATTGGTAACAAAAATCCCGATTGTTATATATTAACAGAAACATCCACACAACATATTTTTCATCACATCAAGGAATTAAAACCCGATGTTTTGGTAATAGATTCGATACAAACCTTACAAACATCAAGCATTGATTCGTCTCCGGGAAGCATTTCTCAGGTTAGAGAATGTACTGCCGAGTTGATGAAATTTGCCAAAGAAACTCATACGCCTGTATTTTTGGTAGGTCACATTACCAAAGACGGCACCATTGCTGGTCCAAAAATTTTGGAACACATGGTTGATGTGGTGTTGCAATTTGAAGGCGATCGAAACCACATTTATCGTTTGTTGCGTTCCATCAAAAACCGTTTTGGTTCAACCAACGAGTTGGGTATTTACGAAATGTATGGCGAAGGTTTGAAAGAAGTTGAAAATCCGTCGGAAATATTAATCAGCAACAAAGAAGAACAATTGAGTGGTTCTGCAATTTCTGCCACCATGGAAGGAAACAGACCTTTATTAATAGAGGTTCAGGCATTGGTAAGCACGGCTGCTTATGGTAATCCGCAACGCTCTTCAACAGGCTTTGATAGCCGAAGATTAAATATGCTGTTGGCAGTGTTGGAAAAACGCTGTGGTTTCCGTTTGTCGCAAAAGGATGTGTTTTTAAACATTGCAGGAGGTATAAAAGTGGACGACCCGGCTATAGATTTGGCGGTGATTAGTGCAGTTTTATCGAGTGGCGAAGATTTGTTTATTCCTTCAACAGTTTGTTTTGCTGCTGAGGTTGGTTTGAGTGGCGAAATTCGTCCGGTAAGTAGAATCGATCAACGTATTTCGGAATCTGAAAAATTAGGATTTGAAAAAATATTTATTTCTAAATACAATCAAAAAGGATTGAATTTAAAAAATCATAAAATTCAAGTGATTTTTGTTTCAAGGGTTGATGAAGTTTTTACAGCTTTGTTTGGGTAGTAGTTTTTTCCGTCATTGCGAGGCATAGCGAAGGAAATGAGGGAGGGAGCCGAAGCAATCTGTCCTTCGATTAAACAGATTGCTTCGTTTCGTTGCACTCCACTCGCAATGACGTATTAATGTTATTCCAACTCTTTCAACTTTTCTTCTGCTTTTTTGCTAAAAGGATTATTAACGTAGGTTAATTCGTTCAATAATTTTTTGGCAGCTATCTCATCTTTTAATTCAATCAAACAAAGAGCTTTATACCATTTGGCTTCATAAGTTTTTGTAGTAGTAGGAGTCTCTGCTAATATAAAATCAAAGTTTTGAATGGCTTGGGTATATTTTTTTGCATTAAAATCAGCAATACCATCGGTTAATGCACTTCTTGAATTTGAGGTTGAACCGATTGTTAATCCTCCTGATGCTTCAGAAAACGAAGTAGTTTGATTCGATGAAATGTTATCATTACGGTTGCCAGCCTCACGTTCAAGGTTTTCAGCCTGAGCGTTTCCTTTCGGTACCGGCAGCTCTTCAGCATCTTTATCAGCCTTGGTTTTTAATTCATCAGTTATTGAACTGGCACTTGGAGCTTCCATTGTTTTTTTTGCACGTTGTTTGGTATCGCCAGATTTTTTTGCGTTTTCAGTACTTACTACTTTTTGAGGAGCCTGATTTTTTAACAGTTGGTCAATATTTGCATCACTTTTAGAGTTTTCTTTAAGTACGGTTTTATCTTGGGCAACTGTAACAGTACTTTCAAAATCCATCAAAGCATCGTCAGTTTCAGCTAATTCTGTTTTATAAGTACTTCCAGTTGTGGTTGTTACTGTAGTAGGCAGAGTGCTGTTTTGTGATACATATCCTTGAGCTTGAGTCTCTTTTATAGAAACATCATTGTCTTTATTTTTTTCATCAACATAGCGATAATAGCTTGCTTTTTCTTCCGCTTTTGTTTCGCTTCTATCTTCTTCAATAACGCTAATTTTAGTGCCTTCCGGCTCTTTTTGTTCTTGCATTTGTTCTAATGGTGATGGCAATAAAGATTCTATATTATTGTTATTTTTAGTTGGTTCTTGAAAGGATAGTTCGTTTTCTTTTAGTTGGGCTACATCATTAAAATTATTGATGGTATAATATCCTCCGACAGCAATAAATAACACTGATGCAGCTACCAAAATTATTCGGGCAAAAGGAATTGTTTTTTTCTCAGTTCGTGCTGTAATCTTGTGGTCGATGTTAAAAAGTACCGAAGCGTTTTTTGCATATTTCATTCCTTCCAGTGCTTCACTACAAAAATCGCAATCAATAAGATGTTTTTGAACATCGTGAAGCTCTTTTTGTGAAAGTTGTTTATTGATAAACTTTAACATAGTTTCCTTTGAGATGCAAGTCGTGGTCGAAAATATGTGATTTTGTAAGTTTTTCATTTTTTTAGTGGTAAATCATCAATAGTTGTTAATCGTTAATTGTTGTTTGTTAATTGTTATTTCTAGTTATTTAATTTAATACTCAAGTTTCGTTTCCCATTTTGTATATAACTTTTTACTTGAAGCAAAGAGTATCCGGTAATTTCAGCTACTTCTTCATAACATTTTTCTTTTAAAAAGAAGAGCTCAATACAAATTCGCTGTTCTTCTTTTAATTCAGCCAAAGCTTTTTCTAAATCGGTCAATTGGACTTCTTGGGTTTCTTTTTCGTGCATCTGAAAAGGAGTTTCGTAACTATCTGCTTCATCAAAAGCGTATTCGTATTCGTTGGCTCGTTTCAATTTGGTTTGTTCTTTTCTTAAAAACATCAAACAATGATTTCTTGATACACTATGCAGCCACGATTTAAAATTCGTAACATCATGTTTTAATAAATCGACCAACAATTGTTCAAAAATTTCTAAAACGGCATCTTTACTTTCATCTTCATCTTTTAAATATTTCAAGCAAACCCCATACACCAAATGAGAATATCTTTTAAACAATTCGCCCACAACGGTATTGTCGCCTTTGCTTTTATACTCGGCAATTAACTCGTTATCAGAGTACTTTGAAATAGTTGCGGATTTAAAAAATAGCATTAATAAAAATATTCTTTGTTGTTTTAGTCAATAGATGACATCAACGTTAAAATTCCACAAAAAAAGTTAGAAAAGCTGTAAATTAATTTTTTTCGGTACTTTTAGCCATCTAATTAAACCATTTTTACCATGAATTATAAAACAACACTTTTAGGATTAACAGCTATAACATTTATAGTAGCTTGTGGCGATAAAAAAGACAAAACAGAAGAAACTAAAGAAGCTAAAATCCCTGCCTTTGATATAGCTAATATTGATTCAACAGCATTACCTTGTGAAGATTTTTATCAATATGCGATTGGAAATTGGCAAAAAAATAACCCTGTTCCCGAAACAGAAGGTCGTTGGGGAAGTTTTAATATTTTAAATGAAGCCAATGAGCTTAAGCTTAAAACAATAATTGAAGAAGCATCTGCTTCAAAAGGTGAAAAAAACAGTCCAAAACAACAAGTGGGTGATTTTTATATGGCTGCTTTTGATTCAACAAATGCTGATAAATTAGGAATATCACCATTAAAACCTTTGTTAGAACAAATTGATAAGGTTAGTGATGTTAAAAGTTTAGTGGAAACCATGGCTGTTTTAAAAATAAAAGGTTCTGGTTCATTGTTTTCTTATTATGTATATGTTGATGCAAGAAACAGTAACGAAAATATTTTTTATTTAGGACAAGGCGGTTATGCCTTACCTGATAGAGATTATTATTTTCCGACAGATGATAGAGGAAAAAATATTTTAGCTGAATACGAGAAACACATTGCCGCATTATTTAAGTTAGCCGGCGAAACAGATGAAGTGGCGAATGCAAATGCAAAAAATACCTTAGCTATAGAAACTCAATTGGCAAAAGCATCTTTAACAAAATTAGAAAGAAGAGATCCCGTTGCTACTTACAATAAAATGAAGGTCGAAGATTTACAAAAATTGTGTGCCATTTTCGATTGGAATAAATTTTTACAAGCTGCGAATGTTTCTGGAGTAACAGAAATGGTGGTTGACCAACCAAAATATTTTAGCACATTAAATAAAACCTTAAAACAATACACTATAGACCAATGGAAAGTGTATTTAAAATTTCAGGCACTTAATGATTTTGCTCCATATTTAAGTAGCGATTTTGAACAGCAAAACTTTGCTTTTTATTCAACTACTTTGAGAGGAGTAAAAGAAATGAAACCTCGCTGGAAAAGAGCTTTAGAAAATTCAAACAAATTTGTTGGAGAACAAATTGGTAAGTTATTTGTCGAAAAACATTTTCCTGAAGAACAGAAAAAAAGAGTGTTGGGCTACATTCACAACATTGGTGAAGTATTTAAAGAAAGAGTAGCAAAATTGGATTGGATGAGCGATTCAACAAAAACGAAAGCATTAGATAAATTGAGCAAATTCACTTATAAAATTGGTTACCCTGACAAATGGAAAGATTTTAGTTCGATTGATATTGTGAAAGATAATTTTGTTCAAAACATGATGAATGTTCGGGCTTTCGAATATGCTGATATGATGGGTAAAATTGGTAAACCTGTTGACAAAACAGAGTGGGGAATGACACCACAAACCATTAACGCCTATTACAACCCAACGATGAATGAAATTGTATTTCCGGCAGCTATTTTACAGCCACCGTTTTTTAATCCTGATGCTGATGATGCTGTTAATTATGGAGGAATTGGCGGTGTTATTGGTCACGAATTTTCTCACGGATTCGACGATCAAGGAAGTCAGTTTGATGGCGATGGAAATTTAAAAAACTGGTGGAGCAACGAAGATTTAAACAATTTTAAACATCTTACAGGCAAGCTGGTTGACCAATTTAATGGATTTCATGTGATTGATAATACTTATGTAAATGGAGAATTAACTTTAGGTGAAAACATTGCAGATTTGGCAGGAATAACACTTTCCTATTATGCGTTATTAAAATCGTATGAAGGAAAAGAAGCACCAAAACCGATTGACGGATTTACTTATCAGCAACGTTTCTTTTTAGGTTGGGCACAAGTTTGGGCATCGAATGTAAAAGATGAAGAAGCTGTCCGATTAGCTAATGTTGACCCACATTCACCAACTAAATACAGGGTTTTAGGGCCATTGACCAACTTGGTAGAATTTGACGAAGCTTTTGGTTGTAAATCAGGTACTAAAATGGTTGCAGTTGATAGTTTGAGGGTTAAAATTTGGTAAACCTTCCCCTCTTGAGAGGGGTTAGGGGTGTGTTTTTGTCTTGATTTGAATAATGAACTTAAAAGAAGAATTTAACAAAAAATTCATCAGTCGTTTGGCTGATGAATTTTTTTTAGTACACAAATCGTTTAAAAAGAAAGCATTTGTTGATGAGTTATATTCTCCTGAGTGGAAAAACTTTGAGTTGAAAGAACGAATGAGAAAAATTACTACCACCATTCATTCATATTTACCATTCGCTTATCCAAAACAATTAGAGTATGTAATGCAGGTTGCTCCAAAATTTTCAGGAATTCAAGGTTTTGTTTTTCCCGATTTTGTTCAGGTGTATGGTTTGGATGATTTTAGCACCTCTATAAAAGCGTTGGAATTTTTAACAGAATTCTCAACCAGCGAATTTGCTGTTCGTCCGTTTATTGAAAAATACCCAAAAGAGACAGTAAAACAATTGTTGATTTGGAGCAAAAGCGACAATCATCACGTTCGAAGATTGTCGAGCGAAGGCTCACGACCTAAATTGCCTTGGGCACCACCGTTGCGTGGTTTTATAAAAGACCCGACACCCGTTTTACAAATTTTAGAAAACTTAAAAAACGACGAATCGTTGTATGTTCGAAAAAGTGTTGCCAATCATTTAAACGATATCAGTAAAAATCATCCGGATTTAGTACTGAAAATTTGCAAAAGTTGGTATGGAAAAACCAAAAACACCGATTGGATAGTGAAACAAGCCTTAAGAACCTTGTTAAAAAAAGGAAACAAAGAAGCTTTAACCATTTTTGGAACAGCCAATGCCGATAAAATTGAAGTGGAGGCTTTGCAACTTTCTAAAAATAAATTGAAAATCGGCGAAGAGTTTTCTTTTTCTTTCGAAATAAACAATACAGATAAAACCCATTTAATCTTACGTTTGGAATACATCATTCATTTCATGAAATCGAATGGAAAAACTTCTCCAAAAATTTTTAAAATAACAGAAAGCACTTTTTCAAGTGAAACCAAAAAACAATTGATTCGAAAACACAAATTTGCTAATTTAACTACCCGAAAACATTATGCAGGTAAACATCAATTGGCTATTGTAGTAAATGGTGATGTAAAACAAACAATAGCGTTTGAGTTGTTATAAAAAACTCAATACATAAGAACTTTCACACCCTCAAAATTTTATTACCTTTGTGTTATGCAATTATCCAATCATTTATTTTGGGATGTAACCCATCAATCAATTGATTATAACAAACACGCAAGATTTGTTATTGAAAGAGTGGTGTTGTTTGGTAAGTTAGTTGATTGGAAAGAGTTAAAGGCTTTTTATGGATTAACTAAAATAAAGCAAGAAGTAATTCAATTGAGAACTTTAGACTTAAAAACATTAAATTTTTTAAGTTTAGTGTTAAACGAACCACGGGAAAATTTTAGATGCTACGAACAGATACAGTCAGCAAGCAAACACTGGAACTATTAAATAGTTTTTGTACACATCCTAAACTAACTGATTTTTTTTTGGTTGGAGGCACTGCTTTAGCACTTCAGTTGGGTCATCGAATTTCAATTGATTTAGATTTTTTTTCTGTGAAACCGCTTAAAACCAATGAACTCATTGGTGTTTTAGAAAAAGAATATAATGCAGAGATTTTTCAGCTTACCGACAATGCTATTGTTGGTAAGGTAAAAGGTGTAAAAATTGATTTTATTGCTCATCAATACCCGTTGCTAAATGAGTTGAAAATGGAGAATGATATTCGACTTTCTTCGTTAGAAGATATTGCAGCAATGAAATTAAATGCGATAAAGAACAGGGGTTCTAAGAAAGATTTTGTTGATTTATATTTTTTATTGCAGCAATTTTCTTTAACAGAAATGTTAAGTTTGGTAAATAAGAAATATTCAAATAATGTTGATGTACTAACTTTAAAAAGTTTGGTGTATTTTGATGATGCAGAACTCCAGCCCGATTGTGAAATGCGAATAGCTGTAACTTGGGATGAAGTTAAAAAAGAAATAGAAAAAAGAACTTTAGAAATATTATAAAAACATGATGAAAGAAGCATTTATTGTTGATGCCATTAGAACTCCAATTGGGAGTTTGGGCGGGTCGTTAGCTGTGGTAAGAACCGATGATTTAGGGGCTTTGGTTATTAGAGAATTGATAAAAAGAAATCCAAATTTGATTACCGAAGAAATTGAAGATGTAATTTTTGGTTGTGCCAATCAGGCGGGTGAAGACAATAGAAATGTTGCTCGAATGTGCGGTTTACTGGCAGGTTTGCCTTGGAAAGTTGGTGGCGAAACAGTCAATCGGTTATGTTCATCAGGAATGGCATCGGTTATTAATGCATCAAGAGCTATAAAATTAGGCGATGGCGATATATATATTGCTGGTGGAGTGGAGAACATGACACGTGGACCATGGGTAATTTCAAAATCGTCGAAACCATTTGGAACTGATGTAGAAATGCACGATTCTACTTTTGGTTGGCGTTTTATCAATCCTAAAATGAAGGAATTGTATGGTGTTGATGGAATGGGACAAACAGCCGAAAATTTAGTTGACTTATATAAAATTAGCAGAGAAGACCAAGATAAATTTGCGTATTGGAGTCAAATGAAAGCTACTGCTGCACAAAAAAGTGGACGATTAGCCGATGAAATAGTTGCTGTTGCTTTACTACAACGCAAAGGCGACCCTATTATGTTTGCCAAAGACGAATTTATTAAACCAACCACTACTTTAGAGATATTATCAGCACTACGACCAGCTTTTAGAAAAGAGGGCGGAACAGTTACCGCAGGGAATACTTCTGGGTTAAATGATGGTGCAGTGGCAATGCTGTTGGCTTCAAACGAAGCTTTAACAAAATATAACTTAAAACCAATGGCACGAATTGTTTCGAGTGCCATTGCAGGAGTAGAACCACGCATCATGGGTATTGGACCTGTGTATGCCACAGAAAAAGCATTAAAACGTGCAGGTTTAACCCTAAACGACATGGATATTATTGAAATTAACGAAGCTTTTGCAGCTCAAAGTTTGGCATGTACTCGTAAAATGGGGTTGGCTGACGATGATGCAAGAATTAATCCTAATGGAGGAGCTATTGCATTAGGACATCCACTGGGAATGACGGGAGCTAGAATTTTGCAAACTGCTGCTTTAGAATTACAAAAAACCAATAAAAAATATGCTTTGGTAACACTATGTATTGGTGTTGGACAAGGTTATGCAACCATTATTGAAAAAATTTAGATTATGCCTAAAAACCCAAAAATTGACGAATATATAGCAAAATCGGCTGACTTTGCTCAACCAATTTTAAACAAGTTGAGGGCTTTAGTTCATCAGGCTCATCCCGATATTGAGGAAACCATGAAATGGAGTTTTCCTAACTTCGAATACAAAGGTTTGTTGTTTAATATGGCAGCATTTAAACAACATTGTTCCTTTGGTTTTTGGAAACATAAATTGATAAAAGCGATAGATTCTTCCGAAGAAGGAATGGGAAATTTAGGTAAAATAAAATCGTTGAACGACTTACCATCAGACGAAATATTGTTGATGTTAATGAAGGAAGCTGTGTTATTAAATGAAAAAGGTATTCAACTTCCAAAAATTGCAAAAGAAAAAAAAGAGCTAGAGATTCCAAAAGAGTTAAAAGTTGAGTTGGCAAAACACCCAAAAGCAAACGATGTTTTTGAAAAATTTGCCTACTCGCACAAGAAAGAGTATGTTATGTGGATTACTGAAGCAAAACAAGAAGCAACCAAACAAAAAAGAATCCAACAAACTATTGAATGGTTGAACGAGGGTAAACGAAGAAACTGGAAATACGAAAATTGTTAAAATTACCATGGAGATAGATTTAGAAAAAGAGAAATTTGAAATAGAACAAGCCTATCAATCCATGCTTGATTCGGCTATACATTGCAAAAAAACTCCAGAGAATTTAGCTCGAATTAAAAAAGCGTTTGATGTAGCTTATGAAGCCCATAAAAATGTTCGAAGAAAATCGGGCGAACCATATATTTACCACCCCATAGCTGTAGCACGAATTTGTGTTGAAGAAATCGGGCTTGGTGCAACATCAATCATTTGTGCTTTGTTGCATGATACGGTTGAGGATACCGACCTTACATTGGAAGACATAGCAACTATGTTTGGTAAAAAAGAAGCTCAAATTATTGATGGATTAACTAAAATTTCGGATGTAATTGATTTCAATACATCCATTCAAGCCGAAAATTTTAGAAAGATATTGTTAACGCTCTCAGAAGATGTTCGAGTTATTTTAATAAAACTTGCCGACCGTTTACACAACATGCGAACGTTAAGTTCCATGCAAAGGGATAAACAGCTTAAAATTGCATCTGAAACCTTGTTTTTATATGCCCCAATGGCTCATCGTTTGGGATTGCATAACATTAAAACAGAGTTGGAGGATTTATCTTTAAAAATACAAGAACCCGAAGCTTTTGAGGAAATTCAAACCAAGCTACAAAAAACACAAGAAGTTAGAACCCGTTTTATCAATAAATTTTCATTGCCGATAAAAAAAGCATTGGAAGAAAATGGGATGAAATTTGAAATTAAAGGACGACCAAAATCAATTTATTCGATATGGAATAAAATGCAAAAAAAGCAAGTCCCGTTTGAAGAAGTTTATGACTTATTTGCCCTTAGAATAATTTTAGAGTCGGAACCGCAAAATGAGAAAACCGATTGTTGGAGGGCATATTCTATCGTTACTGATTTTTATCAACCTAATATCGACCGTTTAAGGGATTGGATTTCAGCACCAAAAGCGAATGGTTATGAGTCATTACAAACAACAGTAATGAGTCCAACAGGTAAATGGGTGGAAGTGCAAATTCGGTCAAAACGAATGGATGAAATTGCCGAAAATGGATTTGCTGCTCATTGGAAATACAAAGAAGGTGGAGAAGAAAGTCGTTTCGATAAATGGATTAATCAAATACGAGAACTCTTGGAAAATCATAATGCAGATGCATTAGACTTTATTGATGATTTTAAGTTGAATCTCTACAATGAAGAAATTTTTATTTTCACTCCAAACGGGGATATGAAAAACTTGCCATCTGGTGCGACTGCACTAGATTTTGCTTTTGCCGTTCATACTCAAGTTGGAGAACATTGTTTGGGAGCAAAAGTAAATAACAAATTGGTTCCATTAAGTTATGAATTACGAAGTGGAGACCAAGTAGAAATTTTAACATCGGCAAAACAACGACCAAAAGAGGATTGGTTAGGTTTTGTTAAAACACATCGTGCAAAATCTAAAATTAAAGCGTGTTTAAATGATGACAAAAAAGATATTGCCGAAACTGGTAAAGAAATTTTAGAAAAAGAATTTAAACGTTTAAAAATTGCCTATCAAAACATAAGTTTAAAACAATTGCAAACTTATTATAAAGTGGGTTCACCTACTGATTTATATTTCAAGGTAGCAAAGGGAGAAATAGACTTAAATCATTTAAAAGCGTTTGAAGTTAAAAAAGGTGTTTTACAGCCAAAAAAATCGATAAGATCAAGAGTTACCAATATTTTCGGGCAGCGTTCGTTTGTCAAAAAAGAAAAACATTCAGAAGAAATGTTGGTAATTGGTGATAATATGCAGCAGCTCGATTACAAATTAGCAACCTGTTGTAACCCAATACCTGGTGATGAAGTTTTTGGTTTTGTAACCATTAACGAAGGAATTAAAATTCATAAAACCAAATGCCCAAATGCTGTACAACTTTTATCCAATTATGCTTATCGAGTAATAAAAGCACGCTGGATTGATGAACAAAAAATTGCTTTTTTAGCTGGGATAAAAATTCTTGGAATTGATGATGTTGGAATTGTAAATAACATTACTCAAGTGATTTCTAACGAGCTTCATGTAAACATGCGTTCGATAAGTTTTGATAGTCATGATGGTATTTTTGAAGGTATGATTACTGTTTTTGTGTATGATACGACGCATTTAGATAATTTAATTAAAAAATTAGATAAATTAAATGGGGTTACACGAGTTGAACGAGTAGATAAGTAATGGAAAGTTGTCAATCTCAATTGATAAAAACTAGCAACAAGAAACTGGCAACCAGTAACAAGCACAACAAACTTTTCAACATTTTGATTAATGTTCTCTTTAAATAGTTAATTTTACTCTTTAACAACTCCGCATGAGTTTAAAAGAAGAATTACAAGATAAAGTTAAGCATATCTTCTCTACGTATTTAGAAGAAAAAGGACATCGAAAAACGCCCGAACGATACGCTATACTCCAAGAAATCTATTCAAGCGATGACCATTTTGATGTAGAAGAACTCTACATTACTATGAAAAACAAGAAATACAGAGTAAGTAGAGCCACTTTATACAATACTATTGAACTTTTATTGAATGCTAATTTGGTACGTAAACACCAATTTGGAGGTAATATTGCTCAATTTGAACGTTCGCATGGTTCTAAACAACACGACCACATTATTTTAAGTAATGGAGAAGTAATTGAATTTTGTGACCCAAGAATTCAAAATATTAAAGCTACTTTAGAAGAGATGTTTGATATTAAAATCTTACATCATTCATTAAATTTTTACGCAGTAAAACCAAAACAAGAACAATGAGCTTCTCATACCAAATAAATAAAGATAATGACCTACTAATTGTTGCCTTAAAAGGTAATTTAATTGGCAAAGAACAAGTTGGAGAGCTGTTTAATGAAATCGAATTTGAGATTAACGAAGGTGTTGAAAATATCATTATTGATTTAGCAGAAATGCAATATTTAAACAGTACAGGTTTGAGTATTTTTATTCAAATTTTAACCAAAGTTAGAAATAATGGAGGCGATGTTGTGGTGGTAAATGTGCCTGAAAAAATTAATAAATTGCTAGTGATAACTAAATTAAATAGTGTTTTTAATATTAAAGACAGTATTGAAAATGCAAAATTAGAATTGATTAAATAGAAAAGATTGACACAAATTTCACGAATTAGAATTGACAATTAATTGCTTTTTAATTCGTGTAATAGAAAAAATATATAGGTGGAATCCATTATTAATTGAGAGTTTAGTGTAATTCGTGTCAAAACTAAGTGAATTGAATAATAAAAATAAATAAATGAAAGTTGACGTATTATTAGGTCTTCAATGGGGAGACGAAGGAAAAGGAAAAATAGTTGATGTTTTAACTCCAAAATACGATATTATTGCTCGGTTTCAAGGTGGTCCAAATGCTGGACATACCTTAGAATTTGATGGTATCAAACACGTTTTACACACCATTCCATCAGGTATTTTTAGAAGCAATGTAATGAATGTTGTGGGAAATGGAGTGGTAATTGACCCCGTAATTCTTAAAAAAGAAATTGACGCATTAACGAAGCTTGGTGTTGATGTAAACAAACGAATGGTAATTTCTAAAAAAGCACACTTAATTTTACCAACTCATCGTTTAATTGATGCAGCTTCTGAAGCATCGAAAGGAAAAGAAAAAATTGGTTCAACGTTAAAAGGAATTGGACCAACTTACATGGATAAAACAGGTAGAAATGGACTTCGAGTTGGAGATATTTTTGAAACAAATTTTCAAAATAAGTACAATGCTTTAGTTGAAAAACACAAGCAGATTTTAAAGTTTCACGATTTTGAATACAATTTAGCAGAGTTAGAACCTGCTTTTTTTGAAGGTGTTGATTTAATTAAAACTTTAACAGTAATTGATAGTGAACACTATTTGAATAATGCCATAAAAGCAAACAAATCTATTTTGGCTGAAGGTGCTCAAGGAACATTACTGGATGTAGATTTCGGTTCATATCCTTTTGTAACATCATCTAATACCACAACTGCTGGTACTTGTACAGGCTTAGGAGTAGCCCCAAATAAAATTGGCGAAGTGTTGGGTATTTTTAAAGCTTATTGTACTAGAGTGGGTAGCGGACCATTTCCTACTGAGTTAGAAGATGAAACAGGCGAATTATTGCGTAAAGCAGGACATGAGTTTGGCTCAACAACTGGCAGACCAAGACGTTGTGGTTGGATTGATTTGCCCGCATTAAAATACGCCATTATGATTAATGGTGTTACCAAATTAATTATGATGAAAGCTGATGTGTTAGATGCATTCAGTACTATCAAAATTTGTACACATTATAAAATTGATGGCGAAGTAATTGATTACATGCCTTATGACATTGTTTCTAAAAAAGTAGAACCTATTTATGTGGAAATGAAAGGTTGGAAAACCGATTTAACTAAGTTGGCTTCCATTAATCAATTGCCAGTTGAATTAAATCAATACATCGAATACTTAGAACAGGAATTAAACGTTCCTATTTCAATTGTATCTGTTGGACCAGATAGAACTCAAACATTGATGAGAGATAAGGTTTTTGCTTAAATTTTTAAGATGTCATGCTGAGTTTGTCGAAGCATCTTTTTAGTATAATTGAAAATGATAGATATTAAATATCACCCACCTAAGTCCTCCCTCAAGGGAGGATTTTTTACTTCTCCCCTCGAGGGGAGATTGAGAGGGGTGATAACTTCTTGTTTATTTATAATCACCTTAATTTCTTCTGCCCAAAAAACTTCCCAAATAGAAATTTTAAATGCCAACAGTTTTGAATTTGACCAATCACTTGGTAACAATGCCAAACGATTAATCGGAAATGTTCAATTTAAGCACGACGATGCCTTAATGTTTTGCGACAGTGCCTATTTTTATTCCGAAACCAACAGCATGGATGCTTTTAGTCGGGTAAGAATTACACAAGGCGATTCGCTTCAACTTTTTGGCGATTCGTTAAATTACAGTGGAACTACCAAAAAAGCATTGTTGCGAGGTAATATTAGGTTAATTAATACGGATGTAACGTTAACCACCAACTATTTGGATTACGACAGAGCAAATAATGTAGCTTATTATTTTGGTGGAGGAACATTAATCAGCAAAAAAGAAAACAATACATTAACCAGTAAACAAGGCTATTATTATCCAGATACCAAGTCTTTCTTTTTTAAGCAAGAGGTGCATTTAACAAATCCCGAATATACTATTGATTGCGATACCATGCAGTATAATTCTGATTCTAAAATCACCTATTTCTACGGACCAACCACTATTACCAATAAAGACCAGTTTATTTATTGTGAAAACGGTTGGTACAACACCAAAACCGATGTATCGAAGTTCTTTAAAAATGCCTACCTCTATTCGGATAAAAAAATAATTAGAGGCGACACCTTGTATTACGAGAAAAAAACAGGATTTGGTGAAATATTGTGCAATGGTTCGATAAACGATACGATAGAAAATATTTTATTAGAAGGTGATTTAATCCATCTTTACCAAAACAAAGATAGTGTGATGATTACCAAAGAAGCGTCGTTAACACAGATTTTTTCTAACGATACCTTGTTTATGCACGCCGATACCTTTAAGCTTTCAACACAATTTATTAAAAACGATTCTATTCCAAATCAAACGGATACCATTCGAAATTTATTTGCTTATAATCATGTAAAGTTTTATAAACTCGATATGCAAGGCAAAGCTGATTCGGTGTTGTACAATTTTTCCGATTCTACAGTTAATTTTTTTAACGACCCATTGATATGGTCGGACGAAAACCAATTAACGGCTGAATTTATTTATTTACTGATGAAAGATAAAAAAATAAATTCCATCTATTTGAACAATGATGCCTTCATTATTTCTAAAGCCGACTCCTTATTCGACCATTTTAACCAAATAAAAGGAGATAGCATGATAGGTTATTTTATGAACGACGAATTGCATAAAATTGATGTGATGCAAAATGCCGAAACCATTTATTATGGAAGAGATGAAGCTGGAAAATATATTGGAGTAAATAAAGCAAAAGGCAATAATATGTTGGTTTTTATTGATGACAATAAACTGTCGTCCTTAACTTTTATAAAAGACCCCGAAGCAACGCTTTATCCAATAAAAGAACCTTCGCCAAAAGATGTAACGCTAAAAGGGTTTAATTGGCGAGTAGCAGAACGCCCAAAAGATAGGTTTGATATTTTTGTGAGGTAAAATTGCTTATCCGACAACACCCCGCAGCTTGACATTTTAAATTTTCTTTTCTGCATTTTTCATGCAGCATCAGAAAATGTTAATGGCACAGCGTAAATTTACTAAACCTTTTTTCTTAATTTTTGGGTATTTAATACCCAACTCATGCCTAGTATTTATGTGGCTAAAGCCAAAAATTGTTTTGTTCTTTTGCAGTCAGATAAATCTGACTGTAATAGATTTTTCACTATCTTATCCTTCGCAGTTTGGCTTTAGCCAACTGCCACTATATAATTTATTCATCTTGCTTTAGCATCATTTATAAATAAGTTCTACCGTAGATTACGGGTCAAGCCCACAATAACGAGAGAGCTATTCCTTAATAAACTTTACCACTTTGTTGTTTACTTCCAAAAAATAAACCCCTTTTGCAAAATTAGTAAGCGGAACAACGGTTTTATTTTCAACAACCTGCTGTCTAAACACTGTTTTTCCGGTTACATCTTTTATTTTTAACTCCGTGGTGTTTCCATTATTGCCCAACTCAATGGTGATTTGTTTATTGGCAGGGTTGGGGTAAATTTTTAGACCTTCAACTTCCCATTTGTTTACCGAAGTTAAAAAGTCAACATTTACAAATTCGGTAACTAAAGTAGAAACATTGTAAGCACTATCAATCACTATCGAGTTTATTCTTCCTGCCGGAGTTCCTTCGTAGCGAATATCGTCTGTAGGGTTTTGCCCAACTAAAATTAATTCAGAGGCACTTCTTGTTTTGTACACCATCAAATCATCTATTTCGTAAATACAATCTCCACTTCTTGGCGAAATGTAATTTCCAACAGTATAAGGTGTAGCATCTACCCATGAACTTACCAAATTATCGTTTACATACACATCGGTTTGACCAGTAGTTTTATCGTAAACAATTTTGGCATCGTACCACGTATTTGCACTAAACGTAAAAGACACCTCTTTTTCTAAGGTAAATACATCGCTAACTACTTTGTAAAACTGAAGCTTGGCATTGTCTTGTCTAAACCACACGAAATACGAATTTCCTCTGTTTGCTGAATTGGCATCATCAATCATGTAATGTAAACCTGCTCGTCGGTTGCCTGCCGTACCCGAAATATTAAATTTGTAGTGGTATAAAAATTTGGTTTGGTTGTTTTGGTTACAAGCAGCATAAATATTGGTGTTGGTATTCACCTGGTCGGTTTGAATCAGTTTACCCGAAGCGATGCTCCAAGTTCCAGAGTAAGAAGTCCACAACGGGTTCAACGTTGAATTAAACTCGTCATTAAAAAATCCGTTTTGCTCGTTTGCCAACCAATCGGTAGCATTAAAATCAGCAACTTGGTAAAATTGGTGTTTTACACCGCTTCCACCCATGTTATCTGCATCGGTAAAATTGCTTGTAAAATCGTCAGTTGTTGGGTTTGGTGCTGCACTTATCAAAGTGGTTGGTTTTACCGTATCTTGGTAACAAATGTATGTGGCATTAAATCCAGGTTTTGTGGTGGAAACATCAGAGGTAAATCGAAAAGTTAAAGCCCCTGTTGATGAAGCAAAAGGCGTTGGAATGGTTGTTCCGGTAAATGGACTACCTGCAATTTGTGGTGAAGCGGTAGTTGATCCATCATAAATGTAAAGGTAATCCCAGTTTAACTCTACGTCAAACGAAGAGAAGTTAACACTTATGGACGAAGCACCTGCAGGAGCAATAGTCCACGTATAATTTTCGTTGTCGTAATAATCTTTTGTTGGTCCGCCAAAATCGTGAATCGTTCCCGAACATGGTGAAACATAACAATTGGTCATGTAATTATTTAATCCATCCCAAAACTGGTTGTAACCATCATCGTAGCCCAACGCCCAGATGCCCATACCGCCAATTCCGGTATTGTTAATGTGGTCTAATCTTTTGTAAAAATTATCTTCTAACGTAATAAAACATTGTCGTGTGCCACCATTGTTAAACACAAAAACATCAGAATAACTATCCACTTCTTGTTGGTGATTTCCTGCCGAATAATATCCGTTAAGATTATCTTTTACATCGTTATAAAATCGAGCCACTCCACTTGCTGTTGCTCCTGATGGAACTGATGTACTTGATGTTGGCCATTCTCTGCCGTAATAAGGCAAACCCATAATTAATTTATTTCTGGGGCAACCGGCATTAATGTAATAGGTAATTGATTTTGATATATTATAATTATACGTTGTGCTAAAATGATACAATGGGTCGTTTGGTCCGGCAGTAGTGCTACCAGTCCAATAATAATCGTAACCCATTACAATAAATTTATCTACTGCACTTGCCATAATAGAGAAATCAAACACATTGTTCCAATCCACGGCATACAAAACGGTACTCACATCCGAACCGGGAATGGCTGTATGAAATTGATTGGACAAATCAACCATAAAATTGGCAAAAGCTGTTTTTTGTGAAACTGGTAAACCTTCAAAATCAATGTTTACACCGTGTGCATTTTTTGACTGAATAAGGTTAATTAGATTAGTAATTAAAGTTTGTCGGGCTGTTGCATTTCCTAAAAATGTAGCGTGGCTAGAAAATAAGGTTACACACAAAGTAACTTTTGTATTGCCCGATGCCAAAGCTGCATCTACTGCTGCACTGGTTGCAAAACCATGAGTTGAAATAGCATTTCCTGTGGTAGCATCTACCTCATAACTAAAAAATGACATGTGGCTTAACAAATTCCAGTCGTAATTTACATAAGCACTTCCACTCCAGTAAGGATGCCAACCGTAAACCACTTTATTTAAATCGCACGTTGCTTTATTAGTAGCTGGTTTTGAAGCAGCAATAGTATTTTTTTCATAATAATTGGCATCAGCATTACCTAAACTGTTGTAATATTCAAGCTGTTGCTGATGAATAGAGCTTTGGGAGAAGCCCAAAACGGCAACAAACAATAAGATTAAGGATAAAATGTATTTCATGGTTAACTGTTTTTAAATCAATAGCTAAAATACAACTTTAAATTGAAACCATTGAAACAGTTTTAAATGTATTCATTTTTACCGCAGAGGACACAGAGTTCCAATAGATAATAAAATCGCAGAGAGTCGCTGAGAATAATAAAATTGTGTTTTTCTCTGTGGTTCTCTGCGTACTTTTTTCTCCGTGTCCTCTGCGGTTATTTGCTTTCCTGTTTAACATCAGTTAATAAATAAAAATTGATTTTTAAACTCGTCAACTTTTAAGATATGTTTACCTTTGCAATTCCAAAAAAATTCAACATGAACACTAAAAAAGTAGCCTTGTTAATTCTCGACGGTTGGGGTTGTGGCAACAAAACCAAATCGGATGCCATATACAATGCCAACACGCCTTTTTACGACAGTTGTTTAGAAAAATATCCTCACTCCTACTTAAAAACTTTTGGTGGGTTTGTAGGTTTGCCCGACGGACAAATGGGAAACTCAGAAGTGGGCCATTTAAACATTGGTGCTGGAAGAGTGGTTTACCAAGATTTCGCCCTAATTAATAAAGCTGTAGCTGAAAATACCATTGCTCAAAATAAAGTGTTGTTAGCAGCTTTTGATTATGCTAAAAAAAACAATGTTGCCGTTCATTTTTTTGGGTTGGTTTCCGATGGTGGAATTCATTCTCATCAAAATCATTTGTACAAACTGTGTGAGTTGGCAAACCAGCACAACATCAAGAAAACATATATTCATGCCATTACCGATGGTAGAGATTGTGACCCTAAAAGCGGTTTGGGTTTTATTGAAACGTTAGAAAACAAAATAAAAAACACCAACTGTCAGTTGGCTACTCTAATTGGTAGATACTACACCATGGATAGAGACAACCGTTGGGAAAGAGTAAAGTTTGGCTATGATTTAATGGTAAACGGAATTGGTGAAAAATCACAAAATTTGGTAGAAAGCATAAAAACTTCTTACCAAAATAATATTACCGATGAGTTTATTAAACCTCTTGTAAAAGTTGATTCAACCAACCATGCCATTGGAAAAATTCAACCCAACGATGTTGTCATTTCATTTAATTTTAGAACTGATCGTTGCCGGGAAATTACCGTTGCTTTAACACAAAAAGACTTTCCAGAATATGGAATGAAAACCTTGCCCTTATATTACGTTACCATGACTAACTATGATAAAACATTTAAAAATGTTCACATCATGTACGATAAGGATAATTTAGCTAATACCTTAGGTGAAGTTTTGGAAAAAAACAAAAAATCACAAATAAGAATTGCTGAAACCGAAAAATATCCTCACGTAACATTTTTCTTTTCTGGAGGCAGAGAAATTCCTTTTGACGGAGAAAAACGAATTATGGTAAACTCGCCAAAGGTTGCTACTTATGATTTTCAACCCGAAATGAGTGCTGAAGAAGTAACTACTTCCATTTTACCAGAAATTGAAAAAGCTACCACAGATTTTATTTGTCTAAACTTTGCCAATGCCGATATGGTTGGACATACAGGAGTTTATGCTGCAATTACAAAAGCAGTTGAAACAGTGGATAATTGTGTAGAACGAATTGTAAATGCAGGAATTAAAAAAGGATATTCGTTCATTATCATTGCCGACCATGGAAATGCCGATTTTGCAATTAATGAAGATGGAAGCCCGAACACCGCTCACTCAACCAATTTAGTGCCTTGTATTTTAATCGACAACGATTATAAAAACATAAAGAATGGTAAATTAGCTGATGTGGCACCAACCATTTTAAAATTATTAAATATTAAACCTGCTCCAGAAATGGATGGGGAGTGTTTAGTTAGTTGACCCCCGATAATTATCGGGGTCAGTCTTCAATACTCAGTCAACAATCTTTAAATGAAAAGAATAAACTCATAAACTTTATAAACACTATAAACTTTAAAAAATGAATCACATCAAAAACTACATTCAAGAAAATAAAGAACGTTTTATCAGCGAATTGTTCGATTTGTTAAGAATTCCATCAATAAGTGCCGATGCGGCTTATAATAATGATGTTGCAAAAACTGCCGAAGAAGTTAAAAAACGTTTGATTGAAGCCGGTGCTGAAAACGTAGAAATTTGTGCAACTGCTGGTCATCCGATTGTGTATGCCGATAAAATTATCGATATAAAACTTCCAACGGTATTGGTTTACGGACATTACGATGTACAACCTGCCGACCCAATTGATTTGTGGGATAACCCTCCTTTTGAGCCTGTAATAAAAAATACTACCTTACATCCAGAAGGAGCAATTTTTGCTCGTGGTGCGTGCGACGATAAAGGTCAAATGTACATGCACGTTAAAGCTTTCGAATTGATGATGAAAACCAACACGCTGCCATGCAACGTAAAGTTTATGATTGAAGGCGAAGAAGAAGTTGGTTCTAAAAACTTAGGCACATTTGTTAAAGAAAACAAAGCCAAACTAAAAGCCGATGTCATTGTAATTTCTGATACGGGAATTATTGCTAATGATACACCTTCAATTACTACCGGACTTAGAGGTTTAAGTTACCTTGAAGTTGAAGTTATCGGACCGAATCGTGATTTACATTCTGGTTTATATGGTGGAGCAGTTGCCAACCCAATTAATGTATTGGCAAAAATGATTGCATCGTTAACCGACGAAAACAACCACATTACCATTCCTAGATTTTACGATAAAGTGGAAGAACTTTCAGCTGCCGAACGTACAGAAATGGCAAAAGCACCCATTACCGACGAAAAATATATTACCTCATTAGATATAGCTGCTGTTCAGGGAGAAAAAGGATACAGTAGTTTAGAACGTGTTTCTATTCGTCCAACATTAGATGTCAACGGAATTTGGGGTGGCTACATTGGTGAAGGAGCGAAAACTGTTTTACCATCAAAAGCTTACGCTAAAATTTCGATGCGATTAGTTCCTCATCAAATTTCTGATGAAATAAGCGAATTGTTTACCAATCATTTCGAAAACATTGCCCCAAAATCGGTGAAAGTAAAAGTAACTCCTCACCATGGAGGAGCTGCTTATGTTACACCAATTGATTTTAACGGTTATGTGGCAGCTAAAAAAGCCATGGAAGAAACTTTTGGAAAATCTCCAATTCCTTCAAGAAGTGGCGGTAGTATTCCAATTGTAGCCTTATTTGAACAAGAATTAGGGTTGAAATCTGTTTTGATGGGGTTTGGTTTAGATTCTGATGCTATACATTCACCTAACGAACATTTCGGAGTATTTAACTACTTAAAAGGAATTGAAACCATTCCGTTGTTTTTTAAATATTTTGCTGAATTAAAATAATAAAATGAGTTTATTGAAATCAACTACAAATCGTCATTGCGAGGAACGAAGCAATTTTTCAAAAAATAAGATTGCTTTAGTCGTGAAAAACTGCTTCGCAATGACGAACATTTTATTGTTAATTCTATCTCTTACTCTATTTTCGTGTTTTAAATATGAAGATGTTCGAATATTAAAAATAAGTAATGTTCATTTGAATCATATATCCATCAAAAAAATTGAAATAGGTGTTGACATGCAAATCGTTAACCCAAACAATTTCAAAATAAGTATTGTTGATTCTGATTTAGAACTTTTTATTAAAGGTAAAAAAATTGGAACAGCTCATATTATTGATAAAATTGAACTTCCAAAAGAATCGAATCAAATACACAAAATTGGTATTGAGACTGATTTAAAAGAAATGTTGGGTGATGCAATTCCAGTAATTCTGGGTGTATTATTCGATGAAACCATTGAACTTCAGGTAAAAGGCGAGATAAAAGCACAAGCAAAATCACTGAGTAAATCGTTTCCAGTGGATTTTAAGGAAAGGGTTAGGTTGAATAAATAGTTTGCTTTTACCCCAAACATTCTTTTAAGTAATTTAGTCCATCTCAAAGCTCATTATTTTTTTGATAAAAAAGCTCTGTTATTTCTGTACTTCTAAACTTATATTCATTGCAAAAAAAAACCGACACCAAACCTAAAACATTTTAATGAAAGACACCATTATACATAAACACACCAACGATTTAATCAACGAAACGAGTCCGTATTTACTTCAACATGCTCACAATCCAGTAAATTGGTTTGCTTGGAATGAAGAAACACTTGAAAAAGCTAAAAAAGAAGACAAATTATTATT
This sequence comes from uncultured Vicingus sp., assembly GCA_964371285.1. GTDB lineage: Bacteria > Bacteroidota > Bacteroidia > Flavobacteriales_E > Vicingaceae > Vicingus. The sequence continues at coordinate 50,259 of CAYJMI010000004.1, forward strand.
GATTAGCATTGGTTATTCTGCTTGTCATTGGTGTCATGTTATGGAGCACGAGTCGTTTGAAAATGAAGATGTTGCTACAATCATGAACCAACATTTTATTTGTATAAAAGTAGATAGAGAAGAACGCCCTGATATTGACCAAATTTACATGAACGCTGTTCAACTAATGACTGGACAAGGTGGTTGGCCGTTGAATTGTTTTGCTTTACCAAACGGTGAACCTTTTTATGGCGGAACTTATTTTCAAACTACTCAATGGAAACATATTTTAAGTGCCATTTCCAGAGAATATGAAACCAATCCCGAAAAAATTAAAGAACATGCTAACGAACTAACTAAAGGCATAAAAACTAGCGAAATATTACCGAAAATAACTCACAACAATTCTTTTAACATGGATGTTTTAGATGTCGCTGTTCAACGATTTAAAACAAATTTTGATTTTACCGAAGGAGGGTCCAACCGAGCACCAAAATTTCCGTTACCGAACAACTACGAGTTTTTATTGGATTATTACTTCCATACTAAAAGCAACGACATTTTAACTTTTGTAGATTTAACCTTAACTAAAATGGCTTATGGTGGAATTTACGACCAAATTGGTGGCGGTTTTGCTCGTTATTCAACAGACAGCTACTGGAAAGTTCCACACTTTGAAAAAATGCTTTATGACAATGCTCAATTGGTTTCGTTGTACTCAAAAGCCTACCAATTGCATAAAAATCCTTTGTACAAACACGTGGTTTATCAAACACTGGGGTTTACAAAAAGAGAAATGACCGCCGAAAACGGTGCGTTTTATTCAGCTTTGGATGCCGATAGCGAAGGTGAAGAAGGGAAATTTTATGTCTGGACCAAAGAAGAATTACAAACGCTACTAAAAGAAGATTATGCTTTAATTGAAACCTATTACAACATTAACAATATTGGTAAATGGGAAGGAAATTACATTCTATTGAGAAAAGAAAGTGATAAGGCTATTTCTAAACAATTTAACATTTCTGAAAAGGAATTAATAACAAAAATAAACTCCATCAACCATTTATTATTAGCCGCTCGAAGCAAAAGAATCCGTCCGGGATTGGATGATAAAACCTTAACCTCTTGGAACGCATTGATGTTAAAAGGCTACATGGATGCCTACAACACTTTTGGAGAAAAAGAATTTTTAAATGCTGCCATAAAAAATGCCGCATTTATTGCCAACAAACAATTGAGAAAAGATGGTGGGCTAAACCACAATTACAAAAATGGTATCAGTAATTTAAATGGCTATTTAGAAGATTATTGCTTTACCATTGAAGCGTTTATTGCTTTGTATGAAGCTACATTTGATGAAAAATGGTTGGTGCTGAGTAAACAATTGATGGATTATACTATTGTTCATTTTTATGATGATGAAACTGGGTTTTTCTTTTTTACCTCTGATGAAGCCAAAGGATTAATTGCCCGAAAAATGGAACTTTCCGACAACGTTATACCAGCCTCTAACTCAAGTATTGCCAAAGGATTGTTTTTGTTGGGGTTATATTTTGAGAATGAAGATTACACCAAAAAATCGACTCAAATGCTTAAAAACATTGAAAATGAAATCCCAAAATACATTTCAGGATATTCAAACTGGGCAAGTTTACTATTAAATCAAATAAAACCATTTTATGAAATAGCTATCAGTGGAGAAAATTTACTAGAAAAAAGGAACGAATTTTATCATCAATATCTACCAAACAAAATAATTATTGGTAGTATTAAAAAAAGTAATTTACCTTTACTGCAAGAAAAACAACCCAACGAAAAAACAATGATATACGTATGTTATAATAAAACATGCCAAAAACCAGTTGAAACTGTTGATGAAGCTTTAAAACAAATAAAATAATGTGTCAATTTGCTAATTAGATAATGAAATAATTGAATACCCTTCATAAACATATTACATTCATTAGCTTTTTACTAGCTTCTTTTTGTGGGTTTGCTCAACAACAAAATTTACCACTAACGCGTGAATTTAATCTGGTAAACAGCAAAGCATTCAACGAATTTAAAGCCAACACACATACCTCTTTTCAACCAATTATTGAATCACAAATTAAAACAACCGAAGATTTAGGCTGGTTGTCAGATTCAGAAAAAAAATACTATTTATCTTATGTTTCAAAAGAAGAAAAAAAACCAAAAAGTTTTTTTGGTTGGTTAAATCAATCCTTTTTTCATCAAAATTTTTTAGTAGTTGATACCGGCAATTTCTATCTTACCGTCGACCCAATGGTAAATTTGGAATTTGGAGAAGACACCCAAGACAAAAACACTAAAAAACAACGAATTTCTACCAACACGAGAGGAGCTTTAATCAAAGGAAACATCGGAAATAAATTCTCCTTCCAAACTGCATTTTATGAGAGCCAATCGTTTCTACCCAATTATCTTGACAGCTATGTAAATTCAACAGGAGTAATGCCTGGGCAAGGTCGTGTTAAACAATTTAAACAAACAGGTGTTGATTATGCTTATTCTTCGGGATATATTTCTTATTCTCCTTCCAAACATCTTAATTTCCAGTTGGGTAACGACAAACATTTTATTGGCGATGGTTATCGTTCGTTATTGTTATCCGATTTATCGACTAACTACCCTTACTTAAAAGCAACGGTTTTGTTTGCCAAAGACAAACTTCAATTTACTAAATTACATGCCGATTTGACCAATTTGGAACGAAGAGAAGATGGTTCTGTTCCTGAAGCATTGTTTAAAAGAAAAAACATGTCAACCCATTATATCAATTGGTTAGCAACAAAATGGTTAAACATTGGTTTGTTTGAATCCACCATTTGGCAAACCGAAGACTCTACAGGAACTCTACCTTTTCAGTTTTTACAACTCAATCCAATTCCTTTTGTAAATACTTTATCGACTGGTTTCAACAATAATAATCATTCTATAATTGGTAGTAATCTTAAAATAAAACTTCCTTTTAAAACAATACTTTACAACCAATTTGTGTATACAGGAAATAGTGATGATAAGCAGGTTGGTGGTCAAGCAGGGCTTACTTTTTATGGCATTAAAAACTTAACGTTGCAAGGAGAATATAATACAGTTGCTCCTACAACATATTTTTTAACAGATAATGCTTATCAAAACTACAATAATTACAATCAACCTTTGGCTCATCCTCTTGGAAATAATTTTAATGAAGTAATCGGTATTATAAATTACAAATACAAACGTTTGTTTACCCAAGTAAAAATAAATGTTGCTGATTATGTAAACTCAACAGTAAATGAAAATACCAAACTAATCGTTTTACAAGCTCATGTAGGATTTTTAATTAATCCCAAAAACAATTTATCGTTTCTTGTTGGTGCAACCAACAGAACTGATAAAGCTCCAAGCTATGAATCAAAAACCAATTATGTTTATTTTTCCATTCAAACGAGTTTAAGAAATTTATACACCGATTTTTAAAAAAAGATATGGATACTTTAGTCTTGCCTTTTATTACATCATTTCTTATAGTTATACTATCTACGCCTTCTTTTATACAAGTAGCTATTAAAAAACGATTATTTGATGAACCTAGCGAAGATAGAAAAATTCATAAAAGAGTAGTCCCATTAATGGGTGGAATGATGATTTTTGCAGGTACGCTTTTTTCTTTTTTATTGTGGTTTCCTACAAATGAAATGGGGATTATCAAATACATTGTGCCTTGTTTACTGATTATGTTTTTTGTTGGAATGAAAGACGATATAATAGGAACAGCCCCTGCAAAAAAATTAGCAGCCCATTTGGTAGTGGCTTTTATTATGGTTCTGATGGCAGATGTTCGTTTGACCAGTCTTCATGGGTTATTTGGTATTCGAGAAATTCCTGATTGGGCGGGTATATTGCTCTCAGTTTTTACTTACATCGTAATTATTAATGCATTTAATTTAATTGATGGTGTTGATGGATTAGCTGCAGGCATTGGATTAATTTCAGCATCGTTGTTTGGTGCGTGGTTCTACTTTGCAGGAGATTATGTTTATACAGTATTATCGTTTGCTTTAGCTGGTGGATTGTTTGGATTTTTAAGATTTAATTTCAGCCCTGCTAAAATATTTATGGGCGATTCAGGCTCATTAACCATTGGTTTTTTATTTGCCGCTTTGGCTATCGAAATGGTTGAATTTGATGCTCAAAAAACATTGCCTTTAATTATTAGCGGAATTTCTAAACCCATTTTTGCCATGTCAATATTGGTATATCCTTTAATTGATACCATACGTGTTTTTACTTTACGAATATTAAGTGGTGTTTCTCCTTTTACGGCTGATAGAAACCATTTACATCATCGATTAATTGACCTCGGTTTATCACATTGGCAAACTGTTCTCATCATTTACACATTTAGTTTATTGGTAGTAGGAGCCTCTGTTTATGCTAGGCATTTTAACCCTAGTTATGCTTTTGTTGTTATTATGTCGAGCGTTGTCGTTTTAATACAAATTCCATTTTTCATCACTTTAAAAAAGAAAAAAAGATTAAAACACTAAAATCCATATCAATAGTTTGCTTACTTACTTTTTCTATGGTAAGTAATGCTCAAAACTTCAATGTAACCAATCATCGAACTTTTGAGCAAATCTATATTTCAAGCATAGATACGGCTGCCAATTTCCATGCAGGAATAAAACCTTTTGCTTCAAACGAAGTAAATAAAATCAGTTCTCTTGATAGTGTTTCTACTCTAATCAAAACTAATTCATCACTGATAAATTTAGTGTTTAATAAAAATTTAATTTCATCAGAAAAAGTCCCGAAAGCTTTCGGGATTAGGCTTTACATTAATCCATTAATTAATGTTGGTGGAGGTGTAGAAAAATTATCTACTAGAACTGAAACACTATCAGAAATAGCCTTTGGATTAAGTGTGAAATCAGGTTTTGGAAAAAAATGGAGTGCAGAAATGGATTTCTTAGCCGACAATTCACAGTATCCTTTACATATCGATTATTTACTAAAAGCCCAAAATGCTGGTCAAGGTTATGGCTATACCAAAGATCAACAAGCCATGTATTATCAAGGAAACCTAACCTTTACAGCCGATGAGGTTTTTACTTTTCAAGCGGGAGTGGGCAAAAATTTTATTGGTGATGGCTATCGTTCGTTATTTTTATCCGATTATGCCAACAGCTACCCTTACTTTAAAGCTACTGCCAACTTTTGGAAAATAAAATACATGGCATTGTACACCAATTTTCAAGACACCCGTTTTGGAAATGGAGATTATAGCGATTTTCATCAAAAGTTCTCTACCATTCATTATTTGAGTTTGAATGCTACAAAGTGGTTGAACATCGGTTTTTTTGAAAGTATTGTGTTTCAAGCTCAAGAAGGAAATTATTACAGAGGTTATGAATTAAGTTATCTAAACCCAATCATTTTCTTACGCCCAGTAGAATACCATCAAGGCTCCGCAGATAATGCCTTGATGGGAGGAAACATAAAAATAAAAGTAAAAAAGAAAACTATTTTCTATGCTCAACTTTTACTCGACGAATTTTTACTTGCAGAAATTAAAGCAAACAATGGTTGGTGGGCAAATAAGTATGGTTATCAAATAGGTTTAAAATCTTATGATGTTTTGGGTATTAATGGCTTAAAAATACAATTGGAATACAATACCGTTCGACCTTTTACTTACAGTTATTTTGAAAACCCTAGTTCGTTAAATACACTTCAAAATTACGGACATTACAATTCGCCATTAGCACATCCGCTAGGTGCAAATTTTAAAGAAGTTATTGGTGGGATTTCATACCACAAAAAACGATGGATTTTTGAAGCCCAAAGCACTTTTGCTAAAATTGGTTTAGATAGTAATCAGTTTAGTTTAGGACAAAACATTTATCAACCTTATAATAATCGGGAAAAAGATTATGGGTACATTACTGGCGGAGGTATTAATACTACCATCATGAACAATTCATTTAAAGTTTCGTTCGTGTTGAATCCAAAAATGCAAACCATTATTCAACTTGGAATAAACAACAGAACGTATAAAAATAGTTACGTTAACGAATCTTCAAACTGGATTACTTTTGGTATTAAAACTGCTCTGATTAATCAGTATTTTGATATTTAGAAGCCCCTCTAACTCCCCGAAGGGAAAGCTAAAACGGGAAAAATATCGGAATAAATATCGTTGCGAGAATCCAAAACAAAATATTTAAAGCTGTTCCTACTTTTATAAAATCCATAAATTTATAATTACCAGCACTATACACCATGGTATTACATTGATAACCCACAGGTGTTGCAAAACTTGCTGAGGCTGCAAATGTAATTGCCATTAAAAAGGGCATAGGGCTCAATCCTAAGTTATGTGCCGTTGCTATTGAAATTGGAGCTAACAAGGCAGCAGTCGCATTGTTCGACATTATTTCGGTAAGCATAGAAGTTACCAAATACAATCCTGAAATAATGGCTATTGGTCCCCATTGTCCTAATTTATCTACAATGCTGCTAGCGATAAGTAGGTCAAGTTTTGTGTTTTTCATGGCAACACCTAAACTTAATGCACCAACCAATAAAAAAACAACTTTCCAATTAATGGCTTCATAGGTTTCTTTCATGGTTAAACATTTTAACAATACCAATAAAACAACACCAGCAATAGTTCCAACCATAATATCGAGAACCTCAAATGTAGCCAACCCAACTATAACTAACATTACTGAAATAACAATGAAGAATTTTTTTTTGTCAAAATCCAACAAGGTGTCTTCAGAAACAAGTACAAATGGATTGTTTTGTTCGGTTTCTAGTTTTTTAATTTCTTTAATGTAGTGGTTTTTTACTTCTGCTAAAATTACATCTCCAGCTTTAAGCGTTACTTTATATAAATCCTCATGCACTATTTCATCTCGGTGTTGAATAGCCAAAGGAACGGCTCTAAATCGTCTTCTAAAATCAACTTCACGTAAGGTTTTATCTTCTAACTCTGAATTTGATGTGATAACCATTTCAACCAACGTGGAATGTTGTCCTTTAAAATCCTCACCACCAATTTTAATGGATGAAGCTACCATTATTTTAGCTCTATCCTTTAGTTGCTTAATTTTATCTACATTACATCGTACTTTTAAAATATCGTTGGCAAGCAGCACAAAATCGCCAGTTGGTAAATTAAAACTTTCGCTTCCCCTTCTCACTTCAATCACATCCATTTCTAAATCCTTTACTAAAGCTGATTCCATAATAGTTTTGCCAACCGCATCTGAATTTTCGAGCAATTCAATTTCCGATAAGTAATTTCTCATACCAAATTTGGTATTCAAATCTTCTTGTTTTCTATCGGGAAGCAATTTTACACCGATAAAAACCATGTATAAGATACCTGCTGTTAATAATACCAAACCCATCGGAGTCATGTCAAACATGGAGAAAGGTTGCAACCCTTCTTTTTCGGCAATTCCACTTACCAAAATATTGGTGGAGGTTCCTATCAACGTACAAGTTCCTCCAAAAATAGTTGCAAACGATAAAGGAATTAACATTTTGGTAGGGCTTTGACCTGATGCACGAGCAATTTGTATCACCACAGGAATAAAAATAGCCACTACTGGAGTATTGTTGATAAACGCTGAAATTACAGCTACTACAATCATCATCAATGCAATTCCTAACGCAAAATTGGTTCGAAACAGGTTGGATAACCGATACGTAAGAAATTGTAAAGCCCCCGTTTTTAGTAAAGCTGCACTAAGCACAAACATAAATGCAACAGTTATAGTTGCTTTATTACTAAACCCTTCTATTCCCTCTTGTGGGGTAACTACGCCAAAAAGAATTAATGTTACCATTACTAATAAGGCAACCAAATCAATAGAAATGATTTCGGTTGCAAATAACACAATTGCTCCTAATATTACAATTATGGTGATGATGGCATCTGTTGACATAAAATGAATTTTTTTACAAATATATAAAGTCTATTGGATTAATAGACTAATAAGTTTAAAAAAATATTTAATGAACTGATTGTCCTCTTTTTATAATTTCTTTTAAAGTAGCTTTTTTGAGCAGGTCAACGGTTTGATTTCGGACTTCTAAAAATACCGAACGAATACCGCAAGATTCTTCATCTTTACATTCCTCGCATTTTTGATAATATTTGTGGGTTACACAAGGAAGTAAAGCAATTGGTCCGTCAAACAAACGCATTACATCTGCCATATTTACATCGTTTGGCGATTTTAATAGAAAATAACCTCCGCCTTTTCCTTTTTTACTGGCTAAGATTCCTGCTTTTTTTAAGTCCAGTAAAATGGCTTCTAAAAATTTTTGTGGAATTTTTTCTTGTTCGGAAATTTCGCTAATTAATATGGGCTGTTGCAAAGGTTTTTTGGCTAAATATACCAATGCGTTGATAGCATATTTTGTTTTTTTAGAAATCATGTTATCTTAAAAAATAATAGACTACGGCTACCAAAATGATAATGTAAAACAACACTCTTTTATTGATTGCTGTATTATTACTTCTATTTCTATCATATCCCCAACTTTCTTTTAAATTAGATTTAAAAGCTGCTGAATTAGATGTTTCGGTCTTATCCTGACTTAATTCCCTTGAAATTCTGTCAAACCGTTGATCCATCTTTTCTTTACGTTCGCTATAATATCGAGGCTCGAAATTAAATTGCTTCGGCTTTTTGGTTCTAAAAATGGTTGGTAGTTTAGGCGGTTTCATGTCTCCTATTTTTTAAAACAAATTTACGATAAAAACACAAGAATTGTTAATGCGTCTAAATTTGAAATACTTTAATCTTAATTTTGTATGCTGGAAGACCGAAGACGGCATTGATCGAAGGCTTCCCCTCTTGAGAGGGGCAGGGGTGTGTTTTTTGGAAGTCAGAAGATTGAAAGATTGAAATTTTAAAATTATGAACATAGGAATAGTTTGTTACCCAACATTTGGAGGTAGCGGTGTTGTAGCAACAGAATTAGGTAAAGCATTGGCTTACAAGGGGCATAAAGTCCATTTTATTTCGTACCAACAGCCTGTAAAATTAGATTTGTATTGCAACAACCTTTTTTACCACGAAGTAAAGGTTTCTGATTATCCATTGTTTGATTATCAGCCTTATGAATTGGTGTTGACCAGCAAATTGGTTGATGTGGTTAAGTTCGAAAAGTTAGATTTACTTCATGTACATTATGCTATTCCACACGCATCTGCGGCATATATGGCTCAGCATATTTTGGAAAAAGAAGGTATTCGCATCCCTTTTATTACCACTTTGCACGGAACCGATATTACCTTGGTGGGTAAAGACGCTTCGTTTGAACCTGTTATTACTTTTGCAATCAACGAATCTAATGCAGTAACTTCCGTTTCCGAAAGTTTAAAACAAGATACTTACAAGCATTTTAAAATAACTCGCAACATTCAGGTAATTCCCAATTTTGTTTGTTTAGAACATTATTCTATGCTTGGAAATGTAGATGATTTACGAAAATCATTTTCTCCAAACAATGAAAAGGTAATGATTCATATCTCCAACTTTAGAGAAGTGAAACGAGTGCAAGATGTAATTAAAGTTTTTGATATAGTTAGAAAACAAATTCCTGTTACATTAATTTTGGTGGGCGACGGACCAGAACGCCATAAAATGGAAGAATTATGCCGTGAATTAAATGCCTGTGATGCTATTAAATTTTTAGGAAAAGTGAGAGATACTGAACGTATTTTAGCGGCTTCCGATTTATTTATTCTACCTTCCGAATCGGAGAGTTTTGGGTTAGCTGCTTTAGAAGCTATGGCTGCAAAAGTACCTGTAATTTCTACCAATACTGGTGGTTTGCCAGAAGTAAACATACACGGTGTTTCAGGTTATTTAAGCAATGTGGGTGATGTGGAAGACATGGCTAAAAATGCCCTTTCCATTTTAAGTAATGAAGATACCCTAGCAAAATTTAAAAAAGGAGCTTACCAACAAGCACAACAATTCGATATTCATAAAATTTTACCGATGTACGAAGCGTTGTACGAAAGTTTGATGAAGTAAAATCATTTGTCATGATGCTATCTTCACTATTTATGACTACCTTTATCAGGGGTGATTTGTTTTGCCTCTCTTAATATAAAGAATGGAAGTTTAATCAACATTTCAAAATAATAATTTGAATTATATAAACAAAAATATTAATGTTAAAAGGATTGTAATCCTTTTTGGAATCTTATTTTCATTTGAAGTCACCTATAGTCAATATTTTTTTGCTGGTTACTATTCGCCTTTAATAATTTATGTTGATATTGACCCTGACACTATAATTAATTCCACTCAAAATGGTGGTTATCATAGTTCAACGATAGAGCTTGATATTGATAATAATGATACAATTGATTTCAAATTGAAGACTTCTGGTGGTGGTGGTGCAGGTGGTGGTGGAAGTTATTGTGAAATAATTCCTATGACTTCAAATTGTAGAATATTATCTGATACATTGACTGAAAATGGTTATACTGTTTATGTTCCAGACACTTTGAATTTTGGAGATACTATAAATTCAGTTTCAGATTGGAATTCAAATACTTGTTATATATGGTCTAGACCTTATGGTCTAAATACTTTTCCAAAAGTTTATAGTTGGTTGAATGTTGGAGACCATTATATTGGTGTATCTGTAACAAATAATTCTGACACTCTTTACGGCTGGATTAGAGTAAATACACAAATAGATTCAATCTGGCCATCCCGTACTTTTTTAACTGTAAAAGATTATGCTTGTAATAAAAATGTTGTCTCTGTTTTTAATATAGAAATTACAGCCACGCCTATTATTTTTCCAAACCCAATAAATAATAGTTTAACAATAGTGTTATCAGAGGATTTTATAAACGGTTCTATTTCAATATTTAATATAAATGGGCAGCTAATAATAAGTACAAAAATAACAAATCAGTCATCTACACTAAATACTAGTAAATTTAAAAGTGGGATTTATCTAATAAAAGTTGAAAATAATGAAACGAGTATTTACAGAAAGATAATTAAGAATTAAGCAAAAAAAGCCCTCACTGCACGAAGTTTGAAGCGAAGGCAATAGCGTATGCGACTATGACTTATAACTACATCCTACCTATTCTTAGTCTGAAGCATTTAATTTTGTGCGTAAGCGACTAAAAACTTTAACTGCTAAATAAAAAATCGAGTAATTCAATATAAGGATGTTTAACAATAACCCTTTTATTTTAAATCAATGAATTGTTGCTGCTTCGCGGTCGACTTCATTTTTCTATCTGTCAGCTGACTGATGAAAAATTTTGCTCAACATGACAGACAAAGAGGAAAATAAATCAAAACTCCTCAAAAAACACATTATCACTTTTAATCTCAATTTGTTTTAAAAAACTTTGCAAAACAGATAAATTTCCATTGGTGTAAAACGAGTTTTTGTTTGCAGAAGTGTTGTTTAGCAAATGGTATTGCTCTAAAATACTTTTGGTTTGTTTGGCAACCGCCTCACCAGAATCTATTAGTTTAATATTTGCTGGTATTATGGTTTTAATAATGGGTATTAAAAACGGATAATGCGAACAACCCAACACAATATGGTCAACACCTTCATTAACCAAAGGTTGTAAATATTGTTCTAAAAGTGGTTTAGTTTGCTCAAGTTTGCCTGCTTCTATTAAAACCACCAAACCCTTACCTTCTACTTCAATAATGTCTTTAGAATCTCTATATTGTTCAGAGGTAGAGATAAACAACTCGCTGCTCAATGTCCCTTTAGTAGCTAACACACCAATTTTATTGGTTTTACTTTGTAAAACTGCAGGTTTTATGGCGGGTTCAATACCTATAAAAGGAATGTCGTAATTTGCTCTTAACACTTTAATGGCATTGGTAGTGGCAGTATTACAAGCTACCACAATCATTTTGCAACCTTTAGAAAGTAAGTATTCGGTATTTTTTATGCTAAAATCAATAATTTCTTGTTTTGATTTTTCACCATAAGGTGCATTTTTACTGTCGGCAAGATAAATGGTATTTTCGTTTGGAAGTAATTGGTTAATTTCTTTCCAAATAGACAAACCTCCCAAACCAGAATCGAAAACACCGATTGGTGAAGTAGATGATATTTGATTCGTTTTGGTCATAAAAAAAGCTCTTTCAAAGGTAACTGAAAGAGCTTTTAAATTTACGTAAAAGTTTATTTTTTATAAACAAAGCCCACGATTTAAATCGTGGGCTTTGTTTTTTATAAACCCAATTTCTTTTTAACTGCAGGTAAAATATCATCACCTTCTACAGAGTAAAGAACAACACCAACACTTGAGTCTAAAACGTAAGTGTAAGCACCTTCTTTAGCCACCGTGTTAATTGCTTCTTTTGCTTTGTCAATAACTGGTTGTAACAATTCTTCTTCTTTCTTTTGTAAATCAGCTTCAGCAGTTTGTTGAAAATCAGTAATTCTTTTTTCTAAATCGGTAATTTCTTTGATTTTAGAATTTTTAATTACTTCAGTCATCACATCTTGTTTACCTTGAAAATCTTTGATTTTAACTTCATATTCTTTTCGCATGGTTTCAAGAGTAGTTCTCAAATCAGTTGCATACGTTTCTAAATCTTTCTGAATTTTAGTTCTTTCCGGCATTGCTGATAATAATTCGTTTGAATTAATATGTCCAATTTTAACTGTTTTCTGACCAAAAACTGAAGTTGATACGACAACTACAAGTAATACTATTGTTAATTTAATTTTATTCATTTTGTTTATTTTTTAGTTTGTAAATATAAATTATTATTTAGATTCGCCCGGTGTATAACCCAATTTTTTTAACACCGCATCACTTTTATTGTATTTTGAATTTGAGTACAACATGGTTAAACCGCTCGATTTATCAAAAACAATATCTAACCCACCAGCTACTGCAACATCTTGTACTGCTTGATATACCTTATCTTGAACCGGTTTTACCAATTCCTGACGTTTTTTAAACAATTCACCATCCACCCCAAATTTTTGCTTTTGGTATTCTTTAGCTTCTTTTTCTTTTTTAATGATTTCACCTTCTCTTTTGGTTTTCATGTCTTCGGTTAACAATATTTGCTCAGCTTGATAATTTTTGTACATTTTATCAATTTCACTATATTGTCGTTCCAATTGTTTTTGCCATTCAATTGAAAGCTTGTCAAGTTCTGCTTGTGCTTCTTTGTAATCAGGTATGTTGCCTAAAATATACTCTGTGTCAACGTAAGCAAATTTTTGAGCTTGAGCTGAAAATGCAGTAGTAATAAACATTAAAACAACTGCAACTTTTGTGAAAGTCTTCATCTTGTTTTTCATTTTTCGTTCCTCCTAAAAATAAATTTTCGAAATTAATCGAAGTTAGTTAAACATTTTTTTACCAGCCATTTATACTTCCTCCAATACTAAAATGGATTTCTGTATGACTATTTGGGTCAGTTTTACCAGGGATTTGATCAAATCTGTATCCCCAGTCTAAACCTAACATTCCGAAAAACGGCATATAAATTCTAACTCCAAAACCGGCAGATTTATATACTTGGAATGGGTTGGCTTTGCTAAACGACGCCCATGAATTACCTGCTTCTCCAAAAACTAAGCCATAAATTGTTGCCGTTGGGTTTAGGGTTAATGGATAACGTAATTCTGCTGTATATTTACTTATTACAGTTGCACCTGTGCTTGGTGAAGCATCGCCACTACCAAAACCTCTTAATGCAATAATTTCTCTACCATCAATGGAGAAACCTGATAAACCATCGCCTCCTAAGTAAAATCTCTCAAATGGAGATGGCAAATCTGAATTATAAGTTCCTAAATAAGCAAAACCAGCTTTGGTATTTAACACTAAATTTCCGGCAAGTTTTGAAAACCACGAGGTTTGAAACTTCCATTTGTGATATTCTGTAAACCTGTATTTTTCTTGAGCACTCATTAATGAGTAATCTGTATCTTTAGGTCTGAACATCGAATATGGTGGTGTCAATTGCAGTGTAAATGTTGTTTGAGAACCAGTTCTTGGATAAATCGGACTATCTACCGAATTTCTAGCAAAAACCGTTTTAAAACTGATGTTATTTGCAAATCCATCAGAAAATGCAAAGGCTGAATAGTATTTATTTAAAACATAATATTGGTAAGATAACTCGTTATATAAAGTAAAAAAGTCATCAGGAAATTTTAATCTTCTTCCTAAACCAACTGAAGCTCCATAAATTTTTATCGATTGTTCGGAATCTCCTGTTAAACCATTCGACTGAACTTGGTGAGATAAACTAAAGCTCAAAGAATTTGGTTTTCTTCCACCCAACCAAGGTTCGGTAAATGAAAAACTATAGGCTTGATATTGTCGCCCACTGGTTTGAGCTCTTAAACTCAACCGTTGTCCATCACCAGCTGGCAATGGTCTCCATGCACTTCCATTTAATATGTTTCTGGCAGAAAAATTATTAAAACTTACTCCGAGTGTACCAATAACACGACCTCCACCCCAACCACCGGAAAGTTCAATTTGATCGGAAGGTTTTTCTTCAACAACATATTCGATATCCACTGTTCCATTTTCTTGGTCAGGTTTAGGATTTACACCCAAACTTTCGGGGTTAAAATACCCCAATTGAGCCAATTCTCGTTGGGTTCTAATAATGTCGGAACGGCTAAATAATTGACCTGGAGTTGTTCTAATTTCTCTTCGAATTACGTGGTCGTTGGTTTTACTATTTCCTATAATGGTAACATTATTTATAGTTGCTTGTTTACCTTCATAAATTCTCATTTCGAGGTCAATCGAATCGTTTTCAATTTTAACCTCAACAGGAGAAATGTTAAAAAATAAGTAACCAGCATCTAAATATAAAGAACTTACATCTCTACCATTTTGATTCATAAAAAGACGTTCGTCCAAAATCTTTTTATTGTAAACATCGCCACTTTTTATATCTAAAATACGATTTAACTCTTCTGTAGAATGAATGGTATTGCCCATCCATTTTACATTTCTAAAATAGTACCTGTTTCCTTCAGATAAGGTAATATCTATTTCCACCAACTTCTCGTTGATGTTAATTACTGAATCTGATTCAATTTTTGCATCACGATAGCCTTTCTCATTATATTTATCTATTATATTATTTTTTTCTTTTTGATAAACGTTTGGAATATATTTTGACGAACCAAAAATGTTATACCATCTTCTTCGCTTGGTATCCTTGAGTGTACGACGTAATTTTTTAGCCTTAAAAGCATTAGTACCATAAAAATTTACATCTTTTATTTTGGTGCGTTTACTAACTTTAACATTAATAGTTAAAATAACATTATTTACGGCAGAAGTATCTGTAGCTTGAGTAATGTCAACTTTTGTATTTAGAAAACCTTTACCTACAAAGTGGCTTTTTACTTTATTTTTGGTAGTAACTAATAAATTTTCGTTAACAATTTTACCTCGCTCTAAAGCCAACTCCTCTCTTAAATCTTTTTGTTTACCTTTTTTTACGCCTGTAAATTTATATTTTGATAATCGTGGTAGTTCTTTAATTCTAATTTCGAGAAAAATTCTATTTTCTTCAATCTTAACGGCATATATCTTTACATCAGAAAATAGTTTTTGCTCCCATAAACTTTTTATCGCTTTTGTAATTTTTTCTCCAGGAATTTTTATGGTATTTCCTACCGTTAAACCTGATAAAGAAATAATTGCTTGAGTATCAAAAAAATCAGCACCTTGAACAGTTACCCCAGCAATTTCGTATTCTTTTGGTGTGGAATAATTTAAATTTTCTAAATCTGAATTGATAGAAAACTGCCCTTTTAGGATTAAAGGAAAAATAAGGATGATTAAAATATAGAGGTGTTTCTTCATTTATTTGTTTAATTGCTCACTCGTTAGTCCAAATCTTCTTTCTCTTTTTTGATAATTAACGATAGCTTCAAATAAATCCTCTTTTCGATAATCTGGCCAAAGTTTGCTTGAAAATAGCAACTCAGCATAGGCAATTTGCCAAAGTAAAAAATTACTAATTCGATGTTCGCCACTTGTTCTAATGAGCAATTCAGGATCAGGTATATTTTTCGTATTTAAATAATCATCTATAACATTTTCATCAATATTTTCAATACTTAACTTGTTTTCAAGTACCTCTTTTGAAATATTTTTTACTGCTTCGATTATTTCCCATTTAGAGCTATAACTCAAGGCTAAATTCAAATTTAATCCTGTATTTTTTTCCGTTTTTAAAATTGCTTTTTTTAATTCGTTTTTACAGTTTGATGGTAAACTATCAATATCCCCAATGGTAGTAAGTTTTACATTATTTTTATTCAATGTATCTGCTTCTTTACCTATCGTGTTTACCAATAATTGCATTAAAGCAGTAACTTCAAATTTCGGTCTTTTCCAATTTTCAGTAGAAAAAGCGTAAAGCGTTAAATGTTTCAGCCCAATTTCACCAGCTCCTTCAACTATATCGCGAACAGATAGAACTCCCTTTTTATGACCATAAACTCTTGGCTTATTGTGTTCTTTCGCCCATCTACCGTTACCATCCATAATTATGGCGATATGGTTGGGTATATTTTGTTTGTCTATTTGTTCTTTATAACTCATTAAAAAAAGCCTACTTTTTTCTAGGCTGCAAATATGGTATTAATAAGCCTATTTTACAATAGGACACCTATCTGTTTTTGTTAAAATTTTATAATTCAGTGTAATTCCTGCAAAAGAATACCAATCTTTATTATTAGAATTACTTATTTGATAACCATTGGCATAGGTATTTGGCAAACCGTCAATTTCATCGGTAAAGGTTTTACGTACGCCCCATTCAATATTTAAACCTATATTTCGAATAAAATCAAATTTTATACCTACTCCAAATGGAATAGATGGTGCAATAATAGATTTCGATTCGGATGTTGTACTAGTATCGTTATTTTTTACTTTAGGAGCTACTCTAAACACCGCTGCACCAATAAAAACAAAAGGAGTAAAAGGGGAAGTATTGTAATTATTTATTTGATACGGTAGAAAGTTAAATTCTAATAACCCCGAAACTTCTAATATTGATGTTGAAAAAGAAAGATTTCTGATTTTGTTCCATTCGGTTTTATTGTAGCTATCATCAGCTGCTAGTAACCCATAATTTAAACCGTAACGTAAGGCATATCTTTTGTTCAAATTTTTTCGATACAAAACACCAATGGCTGGATTAATTTTATTGATAAAAGGGTTGCTAGGATTTAATTCGCCAATATAATAAGATGTACCAAACAAAACGCCTATTTCCGTATGTTGTGCTTTAGATTTATTAAAAAATAAAAAGAGTATTAAGAAGAGAAAGAGAACTTTTTTTCTCATTGTAATTATTAGTAAAACATTAAAGTAGTAACGTAAAACGTAAGAAAAACAATTAAATTGTTAAAACTTAGGCAAGTTTCTTCTTCTTTTTCCTGGTTTAAAATTAATAGAAACTACTCCAAGCATATAGGCATCTTTATCATCTTTATCTCCTCTTTGCTGACCTATTTTGTTACCAGTGCCATCATCAATCAATCCAGAATATTTACCTGAAGGGTCTGCAAAATATGCAGCTTCATCACCATAAGCAGCTTTTATCTTATCATTATCGTAATATACGTTACTAACATCATCAATATAATCTGAAAAAGTTTTTCTCATACTCAATTCTAGTCCTATTGACCATAATCCTTGACGAGTACTACCGCCTAAATTTCTTCTTAAACCAATACCATAAGGCATTACAAAAGTAAAACCTGAGTATTGTTTAGGACCACCAGGCAACCCTTGTCCTTCGGTGTGCATTTTTTTAAGAGATTTCCATTCGCCATCAGCGTTTCTAGATTGAGGATTGTACCAAATACCTCCAATACCTCCAAAAACATACACTTCGAACCTGAACCATGATTTACCTCTAACACCACGAAGACGATATAAGTGACCGCTTTTTTGTTTAACCAACATGTATTCTCCTTGAGCAGACAATTCAAGTAAGTGTGATCTAAAAGCTAATTTTCTACTGTTTCTGGCTGGCTCTTTAGTTAATGCATCATCACCCGCAACCATTACATAATCAAAATTACCACGAACAAACCAAGATTCGCCCAATTGGTAACGATAACCTAAAACTGCACCCATTCTTGTAGCACTTATTTCTAAATCTTTTGGGCCATTTGTACCAACTTGGTTAGCACCACCTAAATCTCCTAAAAAATTTGTTGCACCAATACCAAAAGAATACTCTACTCTATTTCTTTTCCATTTTTGGGCACTACCAATTGAAGGTAATAGTATAATCGTAAGTATCAGTATAACAATGTTTCGCATTCTTTTGTAATCCTTTAAAAATTTGAACAGTTGCAAATATATTATTTTTTTTTTAAACTAACCAAACTATTTATCCAAGGTAAAAATATGTAATTATTTTAAAATCAATTTCTTTTGTCTAACCCCCACATTAATTTGTTACGTAAAGTGCTTAAAAAATCATGGTTTTTTAGTCGAATTAACCTAATTTGTTCTTTTGATTTTTTTATAATAATTTCCGTCAATACGGATATTGTTTCCGATTTATAATCTAAAGCTACCAAACAATTTTCTGCTCTACTTTCAATTCGTAATCTAACTTCTATATTATCTGGAATTACTAAAGGACGAACATTTAAGTTGTGAGGAGCAATTGGTGTAATAATAATATTCCCTGAATTTGGCAAAACAATGGGGCCATTACAACTCAACGAATAAGCAGTTGAACCTGTGGGTGTTGAAACAATTAATCCATCTGCCCAATAGGAGTTTAGGAATTTTCCATCCAAATAGGTGTGTATAGTAATCATTGAAGATGAATCTTTTTTCTGAATAGTAACTTCGTTTAAAGCAAAATTTAAAGTTCCAAAAGGATTATTCTTTAGCACAACCTCTAACAACGAACGGGTATCTAACTCATAATCCTTTGCAAGAATACTTTTTATAGCCTCATCGGTTTCTTGAATTGAAACGGATGTTAAAAACCCCAACCTACCAGTATTTATTCCTAAAATTGGGATTCGTAATTTTTTAACATAAGACACTGATTCTAACAACGTTCCATCACCTCCAACGCTAAACATATAGTCAACTCCACTTAACTCTTTACTATCTTTAAAAGTTTTTACATCATTTTTTAATGTATTGGGAGTATTTAGAAATTCCAATAAAGGCTGATATACAATTACTTCAACTTGTTTATCAATTAGTTTAAACACCAATTCATCAACAAAATTTGCATGTATTTTAGATAAATTACGACTATAAATTGCTATTTTCAAGAAATAAATTTTTAGGAAAATTACTTATTTTGATTTACAAAGGAGCAATGAAATGAATAAACAATCCTTGTTCGTTTAAATTATTGAAAGAATACTCAAAACGAAAAACTATATCGTAATAACTAACTAAATCGATAGATGCTCCACCACCAAACAACCATTCTTTGTTCAAAAAATTTGGAAATTGTGTTTTATTTTCACTCACATAACCTCCATCAAAATATGTTCCTAAATAGATGGATAATGGAACTTTATTAAATTTATCGAAAGGCAACCTATTTATTTTGAATATTTTATTTTCGACCAAGCCATACCTTAATTGAGTTTTAAATAAACCATAATGTTCGCCATTAACCACGTAATATTCATAACCCCTTACCAAAGAATTTTCATAACCTAACCCTCCTAAAAAATAAAAAGGTTGTTTATTTATAGCCGTTTTACCTTTTACCATTCCCGACAAGTAAACTCGAGGATATAATTGTAAATACTTGCGGTAACTTATTGCAAAAAAAGAATTGTTTACTTCCTTATCAAACACACCTAATCCGTTTTGTGTAAACTGAAAATCATAAAAATAACCCCTGGTTGCGTAAGCTTTGTTGTTTCTTTTATCTCGTTTCAAATAATAGGTGAAACTTAAAAATTCAGTATTACTTTGATAGTTATTCAAATAATCTGAATTATAAAAAACAACAGAATCGACTACATCAAGATTGGTGTAGGAAAATTGCAAACTGTGGTTGTTATATAATTTTGGCCGGAACTCGTAAGTAGCTTTGGTATAAATTTCCTTTTTCAAATACCTGTTTTCATCCTTATAAAACAAACGTTTATTATCTAATGTTGAATAGTTTACTTCTCTATTTCTACTGTAACTATAACTTATACTTAACCCTTGAGTTTGTTTTTGATTCAGGTATGGAATAGAATAGCTAAACCCCACTTGCTCAGTATATCCAGCTTGAACTTTAAACGCAATTCGTTCTTTTCTGCCCCTGAAATTTTCCTTCACTACAAACATTCCATAGTTTGCTCTGTCAAAATTTCTGGTTTGCCACCACGTATTAAAATTGGTTTCTTGAACTTCAAAAATGGGTAATGGCCACCAGTACCAACGTTCTTCAACAGTTATAATAACAGAAATATAGGTGTCATTAAAATAAGCATGCTCTACGGTAATAAAGTTGAAAAGTGAAGTGTTAAAAATATTGTTATGAACTCGTTCGAATGTTTTGGTTAAATCTGTCACCAAAATGGTATCACCCAATTGAAAAGGTAATTCCCGAACAATAATGTGTTCTCTGGTATTTTTATTACCAATTACTTTTATTTCATTTACAATAACAAAAGCAGTAGAATCTTGTGCAATACTATTGTTTAGTAACACAAAAAGGAATGAAAAAAATGCTAATGTTTTAAAAAGCATGTGGTAAATTAAGGGTTTAGAAACCTCATAAATTCATCATACCTGTTTTTTAAATCTTGGTGATATTCGCTTTCGTTGTATGACGCAGTTACAATATAATTAAATCGTTCAAAAGAATGAAGAATTCTGGTAATATCGGTTTTATTAATTTTTAGTGTAACCTCTATTTTATTTGAGTTGGAGTGAGAAGTTATAAATGACGCTAATAC
>CAYJMI010000005.1:0-67053 GCA_964371285.1 uncultured Vicingus sp.
TTACCCATTTTTAATAAAGTTTTAGGAGGAAGATATATGCCAAACAAGGATTTTTTTCGAAAATTAATGTTTTCGTGATAATATTCAATAACATCTGGAGTACACTTTTCTTCATCGGCAATAAATATTCTAAATTCATGAACATCTGAACCAAAATATTTTTTTCCACTAATAGTGAAATCCTCTCCAGAAAGGATTGATTCCTTCACTTTATCAAGCTGTGTATTATTTATTAAAAAAAGATTATATGGGTTAATGCTCCCTACGTATATATTATATTTCATTTTCTATATTGTCAGTATAAATTTTAGAACATAACAATTATATTCAATTCATTTTAGGGTAAATATAAGAAACAAATCTGCATATATATTCTACATATTTATACTGATTGACTGGCTTATGATGAAGAGTTATATTTGGGCAATCTTAATTGAGCGATTATTGTAATTATGATTTAGAAGGCTTTAAAAATTAAAAAGAAAACCTCCAGCAGTAGTTGGAGGTTTTTTATTTATGATTAATAATATCTGTTACGATAGTTTTTCCATTATTTAACTAATAAGTAATCGTAATTGTAACCTTACTTTTTTGTTAGAACGAATAAGTATTTTGTTTAACGCAAGTACCATAACAAAAAATACTAAAATCCTAAATACAAGCATTCCAAGTATATTATTACCATTGATTGCATCAGAGAAAGTCTGTAAGCTAATAATAGCTATAACTAACCCAATAGCGAGTATTCCTAAACCCCAATGAATTACTGAAACTATTGGGATTATTTTATTATTGATATAGTCATCATGTTTTCTCAGAAAAGATAGCATTGATTGGTTAATTGCTTTTAATGTTTTTACTAATGGTTTCCATCCGATTAATATCATAATAAGTATTTCTAAATTGCTCATAATAATTTTTGATTTTTAGTTAATAATTGTAAATGTAGTTTTAATAATCATTGAACCTCAGTAAAACAATACTTTTAAAATATATCTGCTACAACGATTGTAATGAAAATTCCTTGTCCTTTTTTAAAACCCATAAAATAGTTCATTTTGAA
This sequence comes from uncultured Vicingus sp., assembly GCA_964371285.1. Taxonomy (GTDB): domain Bacteria; phylum Bacteroidota; class Bacteroidia; order Flavobacteriales_E; family Vicingaceae; genus Vicingus. The sequence continues at coordinate 1,064 of CAYJMI010000005.1, forward strand.
TCATAATTTAAAATAACTAATCATGAAACATGTAAAAAGTAGATTTGAAGGTATTAATGGACTACCTGCCGATTATTTCTGGTATTCAATCAAAGGTAAAAAGAATAGATTAATAGGTATTCAAGAATTAGAAGTATGGCTGGCTAATGTAATACCAATATTAGACGGAGAAGAATTTCTTATCAGAGCATCTTTTATTGATGTTATTGTATATAGGTATTTGGTTAAACCGACACGAAAATGGCAATCTCTGAGTTTAGAAAATAAAATTGGGATTATTGAAATACTGATTTCTATTATAACTATAATATTAAGTTTAATCTTTAATCTTCCAAGTGAGATTTTGAAGTTAATCATAAAGGTTTATTCCTAATTTCTGTAGACTTTTTTGCTATACTTATATCTTTATAACTTAAAATTCTGGTGAGTAGATTAGCTCATTGATAATAATTTCAAATAGATTCAATTTACTCATTGAATTGTTAATTAAACTTGCTAACTTGGTCAGGTAATTGACACACTGAAGAATTAGAAATTTGGGTTCTGTCGCATTAATCTAAAATATATGACCACGTTTATGTCTAGGCTTCTATAGTCCGTGGATGGATGGCAGCTTAAATTAGTAAGAAAATAATGAAATTGAAAGATAAAACAGAAATAGAAAAGCTAGATTTTATTCAGTATGCAATAGATAAAGTTTATTTCTATATTGATTCAAAATTTTGGTCGAAGTTAACAATTCAAAAACTTCAACGATGGTTAAATAATTTTAACACAATAGATGAAAAATATTGTGCAGCTAAACTATTGGATAGGTTTGTGTATTTTTCAGAAGCAGACATAATTCAATTACTAAAATTTGGGTTGAATGAAATATTTTTAAAAGCACAGTATTTAAAAAAAGAAATTGAGAGTGATTTTAAAGTCTCTTCAGATGAATTAAATAAACTAAAATCAAAGTTTATTGAAGAAACAGCAATACTACCTTTGGGTGAAGGTAATCTAACGGATAGCTCTAATGCTATAGCAAGATATTTATGCAATGAGATAGGATTTTCCGAAGAGCATGTCCTTAATCCAATCGCTTTAGAATCTAAAAAAATTCAAAAATTCAAAAGGGTCTTAATAATTGATGATTTCGTAGGTAGTGGTGACCAAATAATTGAATTTTGGAGTCAGCAAGATATTACATTTGATGGGGGGAAACATAAAATGTTCGAAATAGCTGATATTTTAAAGGAAGTGAAATTTGAGTATTTTTGTTTAGTAGTAACTGAAGAAGGATATAATAGATTTTACTCCGACAAATTGAAGCACGATAAAAGTTTAGTGATAAGATATTGTGAAATGCTAACCAGTAGGTTTAAAGTTTTTGGTGACTCTTCTGCATATTTCAGTAGTGAAGAAATGGAAGAATGTAAGCTTGTTCTTCAAAATATCACAAAAAAAAATGGATTAGAATTGGAAGGGTGGAGAAATTTAGATTATGCTATTGCTTTTCATCACTGTATTCCTGATGCATCTTTACCACTTTTTTATGAGAAATCAGAAACTTGGAATTACTTAATTAGAAATAAAAAAACCAAAGAGCATGTCGACATTTGACAATCCATTTTCAATAGATAGAGCAGAACAATTGGGAGACCAATTGTTTAAATTTTTTGCTCACCACAAAAAACTAGATAATTTACTAAAAAGAAAATCTCTAATGGTTCAAGGTGGTAGAGGTTCAGGAAAGACAATGTTCTTTTTATATCATACTTATAGGACTAAGAAAGTTGAATCCGCCAGTTTAGGGGAACCTTTTAATGAGTTTATTAATAAAATCGAATTACTTGGTATTCATTTTAGGTGTGACTCAAATTTTGTTCCAGGATTTCAAAATAAAGGTCTATCAATAGATGAGTGGAAAGAAATATTTGCACATTACATGAATCTTGCTCTTTCAAAACAATTACTTGAGATTATAGTCGATATTAATTCGTTATTAGAAAACAATAAGATTGATTTTCTAATCCAGAAAGAAGTGAAAAGCTTATTTCATATTAAACAAGTTAATGATTTTGAAGAACTTTATAATCTTATAAAAATTGAAGAGTTAAAGATTATTCAATATGTCAATAATGTTGGTAGAATTGAAAAACCAATTTTAATAACAAATGGATTATTACTTAATTTAATTTCTAAGAGCATTTTAGAACAAAAAATGTTAACTGGAAAATCAATCCATATTTTTATTGATGAATATGAGAACTTATTGGAATATCAACAAGTTCTAATAAACACATTAATTAAGCATCCTGCACCAGTGATATTTAACATAGGAACTAGGAATGAAGGAGTTAAAACTCATCGAACACTGGCCGAAGGAGAATCTATTTCTGCTCCCCATGATTATAATTATTTTAATATAGAAGATTTTAAAAAATCAGATTTCGAAGAACTTATAAATGATGTATGCCAAAAAAGATTGCGTAGAATTTCGGAATTATCAGAATTACCTCTTGATTCAGAATACCTTGATATAAAATATTATCTAGGTGCAGAAAACCTAAAAGATGAGATTGATAGAGTTTTTGTTGATAATAAATCGAAGGAATATATTAACTTATGCACCCAATATTTAGAAAGATTAAGTAAATACAATAAGAGTGAATTACCCGATTTATATGAAGTTACAGACCCTCTATTCATGAGGTTGATTATAGTGTTAATTGACCGTGGTAATGGGTTAAAAGAAATTCAAATCGAATACAATAAGTATAAAAATAATAAAGCATCAAACTTTAAGGATTGGTTGCATAATAACAGCACAGGGCTAATCTACCTTATGTGTAAGGAAAATGGGAAGAAAAAGAATTATTATGGTTATAACACATACATTTCTTTATCATCGGGGATAATTCGATATTTTATTGAGTTATGTGAAATAGCTTTTAGGAATGCTAGTAGAGAAGGATTTAATTTTTCGACCCCACGACCACTAAATGCAAAAGAGCAGACTGATGCCGCTCTTTATGTTAGTAAGTATAAAATTAATGATGTTGAAACTTATACCCCATTTAGTAGGGAATTAAAACAATTTACTTTATTGTTGGGAGGTATTTTTGAAAAGCTACATAGAAACCCCAAGCTTAGTGAACCTGAACAGAATCATTTTAGCACTGATTACGAAAGATTATCACCTTCTTCGAAATCATTTTTATCAAATGCGGTTCTGTATTCTATTCTTCAAAAAAGAGACGAAACAAAAGATAAATCTGACGCTATAGATTCTAATAGCTGGGAGTATCATTTAAATCATATTTACACACCATATTTTCAAATATCTCCAAAAAGAAAAAGAAGACTTGATATTCCTAATCATTTATTTGAAGCTTTAATTTCAGGAGATTTAGGAAAAGCGGAAGCAGCTGCAAACAATATAATTGGAGGAAAAGATAAAGCCGTTGGAAATAATCAACTTCATTTAAAAGACTTATTTTAATGCTAAATAATAGATATTACGAATTATCAGAATTACCTGAGGATTTGTTCAATAATATTGACTTTTTATTTGTTGGTATTTGTCGTGAGTCCAGAACTTTTAAAATTCCTGAATTGGTTAAAAAAAAGTTTGAAGGGAAGATTATTACTTTGGAGTATGATATGGAGATGGAGAAATATTTAATGCACGATAATCTGCAAATTATGTCTAAATCGTCTGATGTTGCAAGTATAGGGAAAGACCTATTCCCATTTTTTATCAATGATTTGTCTGAACTAGGGCTAGAAGGAAAAAATATCTTGATTGAATCAACATCATTAGTTCATCCTTTACTATTTTATTTTCTTAAAACCTTAAAGAAGGATTTTACGCTAAACAATTTATTCGTGACATATACAGAGCCTGAAAAATACAAACAAGATGATGAAGGTGTTGTAAACAGAAGGTTTGATTTGACAGAAAAGTTTTGTAATAGAAGCTCTTTACCAGGATTTTTAAGAATTTCTAATCAAGAAAAAGATAAAACGTTGGTTGCAATAATGGGCTTTGAAGGAAATAGATTTAGTAAAACCTATGAAGAAGTTAATCCTGCAGTTTATAAAACACATGCAATAGTTGGTTTTCCATCTTATCAACCTAGTTGGCAATACTATGTATATTCCCAAAACCAAGAAGTTTTAGAACAGTCAAAAGCGTATGATAATATTGATAGAGTTTCAGCTTATGAACCATTTGGTATTTACAATGTTTTGAAAAGAATTGTTGAAAATGAAACTAATAATGAGATAATAATTGCACCTTTAGGAACTAAACCACATTCAATAGGTGCATGTATGTTTGCAATAGACCACGAATTTGTCCAATTACATTATGATTATCCGTTTTTTGGAAAAAAAATTAGAACTGAAGGAGTTGGAAAAAGTTATTTATATAATTTATCAATTTTCATAAATGAATAATTCAGCTCTTGGACAATATTATACAGAATGTGATATATCCAAACTTCTAGTATCAAGTATTTCTAATAATGAACCAAAAAAAATACTTGAGTTAGGCGTAGGAGAAGGAGCCTTGATAAAAGCTGCTGTTGATAGATGGAAGAAGGCTATAATTACTGGCGTTGATGTTGATGATAAACATATTTCGTCCTTAAGAACTGAATTTCCAGAAATTAATTTTTTCTTAATAAATGGGTTATCCTCAAAACTAGAGTCTAAGATTAATTTAGAAATAGGCTCTATAGATGTTGCTATTTGTAACCCACCCTATTTACCAGTAGAAAAAAGTAAAGAAATCGAATTAATACTTTCAACTGCTGGACTGGGTACTTGTGATAAGTATAATAGAATTACTTCTGACTTAGTTTTTTTGGCACAAAACCTCCTTTTATTAAAGAAAGGAGGAGAGTTGGGCATAATCCTACCAGATGGTTTAATTACTTCTCATGAATTTCGATTTTTTAGAGAACAACTTCTACGTGGAAATAAGGTGGAAGCTGTTATTGAATTACCAGGTAAAACATTTGTTAAAACTGAAGCAAAAACACATATTCTTTTAGTAAAAAAGGGAGTAACGAGTTCTCCATTAGAAAAAATAAAATTATTAAAATCAGATAGAAAAGGATTAATATTAAATGAAATCCTTGTTAATCAAGAAGATTTAATATTTAGGATGGACTTTGAATTTAATTACTGGAAAATAAATACAGTTGAAACAGGAAGGACTTTATCAGAATTAGATGTTAAAATTATAAGAGGTAAGTATACTAAAAAAGACCTCACGAATATGAATGTGAAATTTTTGCATACTTCTGATTTATATACTTCAGATGTCAAACATTTGGAATTTGATAATAAAGCAAATATTAATGGTGTTAATGCTAAAAAAGGAGATATAGTATTCTCAAGAGTCGGAAAAAAATGTCTGGGTCACGTTGGAATTATTGAGAAAGGAACTATTCTTATTTCTGATTGTTTATTTAGAATTAGAGCTCCTGAAAAATACAGACAAAAGTTATTCAATACTTTATCGAGTGCTTATGGCCAAGAGTGGATAAAAGCTCATGCACATGGCGTTTGTGCTCAGGTAATTAGTAAACAGGACTTAATGAATTTCAAGATTTAATGAAATTAACATTGTTACGTACAATTTATTTGTAATAATCCTTTTAGAATGACGTATAAAGAATTTATAGAGATTATAATTATATAAATTATGGTTCAATCAGAAATATTAAGTCATTTAAAAATAGGATTAATAAAGGGATACAAACAGAATCTACTTTTATTAACTTCATACAATGATTTTATAGACCAAGTAAGAGAATATTTACTGACAGTTAATGTTGCTCAACAGTTAATTAAATGGAACGAAAATCATTCTTACAAAATAAATATAGAATATCCTGTTTTATATTTTTACAATAATGCTTTTTTGAGCTTTGATGAAGATTTTATTAACGTATTTGATATGCCTGTTACCTATAGACAATTAGGGCATTCTCCAACAGAAAAATTATTTCAAAAAATAGATTTAGCAATTACAGAAGAGCAGCAGGGGGCAAATGGTTCTACCCATGAACGGACTATAGTAGGTATTGAGTTAAAGGGTATCAATAAAAATGAAAATGACATTAAGGATGATGCTAGAAGAATGGCTAGAGCAATGATAAGGGCTGATGCAATCTCTGATAATAGTATTGAATTTTGTGTTTGTGGGTTTTTAAGGAGATTTGATAGTGATGATGAGATGATAACTGCAAATGATATAGCAAATAATATCACTTCAGAAACAGCTCATTGGAATAATATATGCAACGAATTAAAGCAAGAGTTTACAAACTTAAATTTCTCTATAGATATTTTTGAAGTGATAAATACTCCTGTAGAATTAATTAGAGGAGTGCATCTCGAAATGGGAAGTGATTATCACCAAGTAGCAAATGAAACAGGAAATGTTGTGGGAGGAATTTTGATTATTAATAGATTATAATATTAAAATTAAGCCCACTACCTGACCATCTTCCTGATTTTGATTAATGGTAGTCAAAATCGAGGAAAGTCCCGTAAAATGAGGATGTGGAGAAAATAACAGGAATTAGATAAATAATAGAGATGATATACACTAAAAATTACTTTGGAAAAGAAAAGATTGAAGACATTACTTATGAAGATGTTGTTAATTTTTTTAGTGAAGAACGACAAGAAAGTGATAAAATAGAGTTTAAATCTTTTGTTACCAGTATTGAATCGAATAGAAAAGGAGATTCAATAAAAGAAAAAGAAAGTGGTGTGATTAAATCAATTTCAGGGTTCCTAAATTCTGAAGGAGGCTTACTTATATGGGGAGCACCTACTGGAAAAAACGTAGCAGGTAAAAAAGAAAAAGTATTTATAGGAGAGTTATCTTTGGTTGAACAGCTATATGAAAAAGACCAATTGATAAGTAAATTAACAGATAGCATCACCCCTATCCCAAGAGGAGTATTATTCCATAGAATTGAGAATGAAGAAAAATATATTTATTTACTTGAAACCCCTAAAAGTGAATATTCTCCTCACCAGTATAAGGATGGATTTTATATGAGAATAGACGGTCAAACAAAACCAGCTCCCTATCATTATATTGAAGCTCTTTTTAAAAAGATTAAGTATCCTAATTTAAATGGATACATCAAACCTCGAAATTGGCAACTTGTAAATAATCAATATATATTTGATTTTAGTGTTATAATTTTTAATCACTCGAAATTGCAAAATGATTTTAACCTTTTATATAGATTAATTTGTGATATGGGAACATTTATTGGACATGAAAGTACTTTTCGTGATAAAGGAGTTAGTTATTTATCAAATGGACAGATACAAAAAAGGGAACATGTAAAAGATGTAATTCATTATGGAGAACCCATAACTATGAATGAAAGAATAAAATTTAATCCTTCTGATTTACAACTATCAAGAGGTCAATTTGAAATTATTCTTGCTTTTGGAGCTAAATATTCTCCAATGAAAACATGTATTTATAAATTTCAATCAAATCAAGACAAACCTAAAAATCTTCATTCTTGGATTATTGAAAAAGAGGAAAATAAATTAATAAGTGATAATAATATATCTGATAAAGAACAAGTAGAAGCTCTCTTGGGAAGAGAAATTGATTTATAAATTTGAAAAACATTTTTCATTCCTTTATATTAAATTTATAATTAGATAAACGAATGATTATGCTAATTATTTGTATCGCTTTCCCAATATTATATTCATCTAAATCTAATAAACCATGTGCTGTATCGTTTCGAATATTACCTTGTTCAGGTAGTTTGACAGTAAAGTCTAGAAATATAAAGTCTTCATCAGTTAAAGCACTTTCTTCTTTTAAACCTTGAAGTAATACTCCTAATGTTTTATGTCGTATTACATCATAGTTATTTCTGCTTTTTGTTTGAATAGTTGTATTAATCCCCAATTTCTCACACATATATCTCAAAATAGGCTCTATTTTTAAGCTTAAACTATCAATGACACAAACAAAATTTGCCTTTTCAGATTCAGCTTTATTTAACCAGATTTCAAACTGACGGAAAAATTCTAATAATCCAGGTTTAACAATATCCAATGGAATAATTTCATGCAATTCAGAATTATAGTAACGTTGTATTGGTTCATTTAACCACGACCTTTCAAAATGTGAAATAATATCCTCTTTAGTTAATTTTTTTGTATTTAATTTCCTAACTAGTATAGGAAAAAACATTTGAATGGCAGTCTTGTAACGTAAACTATATTCAAACCAAAATTGATTCTCTTTTAATTCCTCGTCTGTAATAAAATTCTCAATAGTATTGCCAAATTTGTCCATTGACGAATGGGACATAAGGTTTTGCCAACTTGTAGGTCTACTTTCTATCTCCTTTAGAAGGTCTGTATTTGATATATGATTATATAATCCCCACATATATATTATTTCGTCTGCACTAGCATCCTCAACAACTTTATTTATCCAATTATTTATATCTTCAGCTTCTTTTTCGGGTAATTCACTCCTTACTAATCCTAATTTTATCATACCACTACTTGCTTCATATTTTTTTTGAACCCTATTAACTTCATTAGTATTCTTAGCTAGTCTAAAATATGTTATGGATTTGTTATAATGATGAGAGCTCCCCATATAATTTTTATTCTCATTCTCTTTATCAGCTATCTGCTCATAAAGATTCCCTAAGTAACTTTCAAGAGAAATAGAGGGGTTTATCTGATAATCAGATTTGAATTTAAGAAGTCTTGTAATAATACTTTCAGCAGAGCTCAGTTCGTTATTTTGTTCTAAAAGTTTAGCATCATTTATTGCTTTTTGAATTATTTTATCAGCATTAATTAATGATTTAACAGCTTTTTTGTAATGACTAAATAATTCTATTATTAAGTAAAAAATAGTGTAATATCCATCATCTTTAATATTCTTTTTAAGGAACTCATCTTGAAGAAATGATACCATTATTGATATTTCATCTTCAAATTTAGATTTCATACACAGGGCGAAAGCATTTTTGATTAATCCTGAAAAATAATAACGATTGGTATTATTCAAATTGCTATTATATATAAGCATTATGGAATCCCATATATCTGAAAATAATTGTTTTCTGTCATCAGTATGCTGTAAGTATTTAGATATAAAAAGAAACAGTCCATATTCAACTTTTAACTGAATATTATTAGTTTCATTATACCTTTCAAGAAAGTAAGAATGCTCTTTCTCTCCATACTTTTTAAAATCAGGCCATATTATTTCTATTTCTTCTCCATTTTCACCCTTACTCACTCCTGTTGAAGTTGGTGTTAAACCAGCTTCTATTGACTTGTTTATATTAATCAAGTCATTTTCAAGCAATAACTTTGAAAGAAACTCTGCTTCTGCAGTATTTTTAAATTTTTCGGCATATTCCTTATTAATATTACCATAGCTTGAATGTAGTCGTGAAGTGAATGGTTCTACTTCATCAAGCTTTTTTATGTACTCTTCGAATAATTTAGTTCTCATTTTATTATAATAACGGTGCATATATAATATACTAAATTCTGCTTAAAATACCAATTAAAATGGTTAATTGATTATAAAAAAATCTTTTTAGGTAACTTTATTTTAGAATTTTCGTCTTATCAAGAAAAATATAATTTATAGCAAATTATGAATGAAATTTCATCCAATATTAAAAAACTTGAAAATGCTAATATTTTACAAGTCAGTGAAATAAATGGAGCCAAATATCATCACTTAACAACCCCAACGACTATTGAGATAAATGAAAATTGTTTAAAACAATTGTCTAAAGCCTATGACTCTAAAAATGAAATAGGAGGATTTTTAATTGCTAAAGTTTGTAAAAAGGAAAACTCGTCTTATTTAATTTTTGAATCATTTCATGATATTCCCAATAAATCTGATACCCCTTGGAAAAGTTATAGTCCTTGTAAAACAGATGGCAAAAATGAATATACCAATGTTATTGAAGAATACTTAAAACATGGGTACATCCCTTTTCGAATTCATTCTCATCCTACTTATAAAGAAGATTTTGTTAAAGAAAACATGGAGTTTCTCTACCAATTAAATACTAGCGAAAGAGACCAAGTTACTAGTTTGACACATAAAAATATTGATGACATTAAACTTAGACTTCCTGATGTATTAATGGTTGGTAGAGAGACTTTAGATTCCTTATTTATTGGGTTTTATGGTGGATTAATATGCCCGCCTGATTTTACTGAACAAAAAAGAAGTCTTCAAAATAAAGCAACAGAAAAGTTTTTTGATTCTATTAGTAAAATAACAGAAACCCGTCAAGGAAAAATATTTGCTGGACTGTCTATATTAGGAATACTATACTTTGCTATTAAACATCCTAAAACTACATTACTTTTTGGTTTAGCAGGAGCAATCACTATACCTGCATTTATTTATGAACAGAAAGAAGGTTCTATTTATTTTGGCATTACTTCAAATAATAAATTTATTCTAAACTTCCCAGAAGTCAATTTAGAGTTGATGGAAAGTTATGAACGAAAAATTTATGAAGTAAAAATTAGCTTAGATAAAAAACCATAAATAATTTTCATTTTTCCCTTTACTTTTCTTTGATGATTTCTTATGTTTAAAAAAATAAGAAATCTTAAAATTAAATATGAACGAATCTGATTTTGTTCAAAAATCTGAACCGATAGATAATTCTAAATTTATCTATGTAGAATGGTGTGATGCATTGTCATATAACGACATGTGGATGGAAGATGATATAGCAAAAAAATGGGCCTGCTCAAATGAGTGGATTGTTAGACAATCAGGGTTTATTGTTGAAGAGAATAAAAATTATTTATTGCTTGCAGGGATGGTTGATGTTTATATGGGAAAATACAAGTATGGCAATTTATTGAAAATTCCTAAACCTTGGATTATAAAAAGAATTTCACTTGCTCCTTTAATTGATTAATTACTTTTTACTTTTTGAATCATCAGTCGGTTCAATTTTAACATCAGGTTCAATTTCTTTCGCTAATTCTCTCACCTCTTCAACGTCTTCTTCAGGAACAATCATTTTTAATGTATTTCTATCACTCAGCTCCAAACGCTTAAGACTATCTTCATAATTTCCACTTAATTCTACTTCAGTAGCTTTTGTAGGACTTGCAGCATCAAGTCTTTTTCCACCTTTTATTGGAACTTCAGTTTCTCCTCCTATTTTTTTAGCCTCTATATTTTTTAATTTTTTGTGGTCAGAAGACTCGTTTTCATTAATAACGTTTTTAATTTTTTCTATAAATTCGTCAATCCGTGTTATTATATATTTTTTCATGGACATTTTTTTAAGTTAAAAGAATTACTTTACCTCTATTTTCATAGCATCAGCAATTCTATTTAAAGTCAACTCAGCTGGATTTTGACGACCATTCTCAATGTTTGAATAATTCTCCAATCTCTACCTCAAGTGCTTCTGCAACAAGTCTCAATAAATTAAGCGAGCAATTAGTCTTTCCTTTCTCTAGCCGTTGAACAACCTGCCTATCACGGTTATTCATCTTAATAGCCAACTCAGTTTGGTTCATACCTTTTTCCTCACGTATTTTTCGTACCCTGACACCAATCTCCTCTTGAAGTTTCTGAGTGGCAATTTTTTCTTGCTCCCTTTCTTTGGAATTATCCTCTGACATAAATGAGACTTTTAAGTTGTCTAACAAAAAAGCTCATAATTTTTAATTTTATTGACAACACAAATGTCCCATTATAAATTTTATTATTATTTTTGAAAAAAATTAAAAATTTATATCATGAAAATAATTGTCATTAGCTCATTACTATTATTCGGTTCATTAGCCAGTAATGCTCATACACCAATAAAAAACAGAAACTCTTTAAAAGAAATTATTATACCGACCGAAAATGTTCTATACGCCACATTTGTAACTGCTGGTTTTGATGGAGGTGATTTATATGGTTTAGTATTCAAAGATGATAAAGGCAAGTTTTGGGATTTTGGTTCAGGAGATAATAACCTTGGTGATTTTAATTTTGGAGAAGATGAAACGCTGAACCAAGACTTAGTTGGTAAAAAATTTATCATTATTTGGGAAAACAAAATCTCTAAAAGCTACGATGAAACTGGCGAAAATGTAATTGAAATCGAAGCTATGAGTATCGTAAAAATTGAAATATTAAAATAAATTTTAAAACATATATTATGAAAAAAACAATCTTATCACATTCAATTCTAATAATCTCTCTAGCATTATTAGCATCTTGTAGTGAATCAAATGGCACCGATGCTAAATCATCTTCAGAAGAAGAATCAAATTCTAAAGCTCCAGTCTATGGAAAAATGATTGACTCAAGAGATAATCACGAGTATAAAACAGTTGTTATTAATGGTGATACTTGGATGGCAGAAAACTTAAATGCCACACACTTTAGAAATGGAGATGAAATCCCACTAATGAAAGGAGCTTCGAAAACATCATCTTGTTGCGATTATAAATACGACCAAAAAAATGGGGAAATTTATGGTAAACTATATAATTGGTATGCTGTTACAGATGAGAGAGGTCTTGCTCCAGAAGGATGGCACATAGCCACAAGAAACGAATGGTGGGAAAATCTAAGAAATGGAGATGATGAGATTGGATATAAAATGAAAGACCCTAGTTTTTGGGATACATCTAAACATACTGCAACACCCAAACCAGATGGAAATAATATAACTGGATTTACAGCTCTTCCTGGAGGTTGGAGAGATTTTCTATATTTTGAAAATTATCTTGGTAGTCAAGCAGCTTGGTGGAGTTCAAACGACCCAGATTATGCTCTTATTATAAACTTAGGAACTAAAAATCTTGATTTTTCAACTGCATTTGATACAAGAACTGGCCTTTCCGTGAGATGTGTTAAAGATAAATAGTGACACAAAAACTAAAAATTAGTTTGATAAGAATTTAGATAATTAAGTAATGGAAATAAATAATTACTTTTAAATAAAATTTAAACTATGAATATTACATGGCAGGTTCTCTTAAGTTACGATGCTAATCAAGAATTTTATCAACCCATCAATGAAGTACTAGACTTCTCAAAAATTCAAAATGAAACGAAAGATTTTCGTTTGGCTTTAATAATATTATTACTAAATGAAGGTGCAAAGAAAATTGTTTCATATACTAAATCCTCTATGTTATTTACCATAACTCTTCCTCAAGGAAAGAATCCAGTAATATTATTTGAAGAATTATTTAATGAAAGTTTTAAAGGGAAGGCAGATTTTCACTACGTGATTCAGTGTGCAGTCAATCCAAGTAATTATCCAACAAATGTTACAAATAATAAATTAAGTTTACATTCAAATAATTTTCAACTCGCTGTAGAAAAGGGAGAAAAACTACTTCCAATCATTAAAACATTGTAATTTTCGGGTAAGTTTAAATAGCCATGAATGGAGGTATAATGAATAAACGCATTCATCGCAACAACAATCTTTTTTTGTTTTCGATAGTTCATTCTTTTTAAAGTAAATCCATAAATCTCTAAACATATTCTTCCACATATTGTGGAATATAAATATTCTCAATCATAAAATAAAGTGAAAACCTAATATTTATTCTTCTATATCCAGCAAATCATTCATTTTTATATTTAATACAATACATAAGTCACGCAGAACCAAAATTGATGGGTTCTGCTGACCCTTCTCAATTCTATTAATCTGAGTTCGAGATGTGCCAATCATTGTCCCCAATTTTTCCTGTGACAACTCCCTCTCTTGTCTCAATTTCTCTATTTTCTTCCCTAGATTCTCTAAATATTCTTCTTTTTTCATAAAATTAATCTCTCTGGTTATCAATTACTTAGTTGTTTTTCTTTGCAAATTTACACATTTTTTGCAACATGTACCGCATTCGGTACGTATAACTTTTCGAAAACAAACATTTTTTTGTGTTCATTCCCCAAAATAAACTCAAATCCTGGCACTGGAAAAGAGTTAAACAAAGTACATTTTAAGTAATTAAAATTCTCTTCACAATAATGTGGAGAGATATTGTTTAACAAAAACCATATAGTCATGAAAAAAAACTTAAAAATTACATGTCCTGCTTGTAGGACAGCCTTCTCCCCAAGCGATAGCATATGGGCAGAATTAAAATCTTCAATTGAGAATGAACTTAATGAAGAAATCATTTGCCAGCAAAAAGAACTAGAAAAGAAAAAGAGTGAATATCAACGACTACAATTTAGCCTTTCCAAAGAACGAGCAGACCTCGATAAATTGGTAAAAGAAAAAGTTGCTAGTGGACTTCTACTTGAAGAAAAGAATCTTCGAAGAAAAATTGAAGAAGAAATTGGCAAGAAGAAAGAAGCAGAATTGGATTTGCTAAATAAACAACTGATTTCGAAGACCAATGAAATATCTGGGTTGAATAAACTCAAACGAAAAATGGCCATTGAATCCGAGGAAAAAGAAGCGAAGATTATCATGAAGTATGATAGCATGCTTGAGGAAAAACTCAAAGAAGCAAAACTATCTGTACAAGCTGAATCCACTGAAAAACATAAGCTAGAAATTATGCAAAAAGAAAAGTTGATTTCAGACCTTAAAACACAGTTGGATATAACTAAAAATAAAATTGAGCAAAACTCTTCTCAGTTAATTGGCGAAGTTCAGGAGTTGAGACTTGAAGCTATTCTTGAAGAAACCCATGGAAGTACAGATAAAATTATTCCAATTCCAAAAGGAATTAATGGGGCAGATTGCTATCAAGAAATTAAATCTGATTCTGGAGCCCTCTTAGGAAAAATCCTTTATGAGAGTAAATTCACCAAAACCTTTTCAAGAGGTTGGTTACAAAAGATGCATGAGGATAATAAATCAATTGGAGCCGAGGTTCTTGTTCTTGTGACCAAGACAATGCCGAAGGAATTAGAAGGCCAGAGGTTTGGAATCGTTGATGGTATTTTCATCACCAAGCTAAGTTTCGTAAAACCGTTGTCAATCCTATTGAAATACTCAATCCTTAAAGTTTCTCAAGTTCAAATGAAGTACAAAGGCCATGATAGCAAACAAAAAGTATTGTTTGATTACATCACAAGCCAAGAGTTTGAAAATCTGTCAAAATCAGTATTGACCCAACTAGAGAATCTTAAAATCTCAATGGACCAAGAAAAGCAACGTCTGGTAAAAATTCATTCAGAACGTGAACAAATGATTCAAAAAGCAATCATATCAATGACTGAATTCTTTGGGAATATTAATGGAATTTGTACTTCCAATAGTGATAATCTTATAGCTCTCCCAAAAGCTGTCTAACTAATCTATAAACCTTACTTAATCAAAGCATGGAACCAACAGGTTCTGTGAGATTGTATGGCCTTTTGCTAAGTGCCAAAAGTGGAAATCGGATAACTTCTTCTTTTTTAGCAAAGAGCTTAATACATCTCACGGAGTTCAGGGGTGGGGACCTCTGGGCTCCTGCTTTGTATTGAGTTTTAAACCCTTAGAAATTATGAAAGAAACATACACATACACATTAAAAGACATAATAGAATTTTGGCAACGCCAGATGAAGATGGACTACGCTGTCATAGAGGCCATCATCAATCTAATCTCGTTTTCTGGAATTGAAAACGAGATAAAGGAAGATATTATTAAAGAGTTATTACATAACCATGGGCTTTTCGAAATTGGATATAAGGAAGATAGAACATTCATTATCGAAGATAAACAACTTCCAGTTGTGGAAGTAGAGTTCTTAAACCCATTTGATTTTTCAGAGAGAGGATTTGAAGTGATAATAGAAGTTTTTCATATCCGAATCTTAAATTCTAACATTCAATTCAGCATAATTCTAAACTGACACTGGCAATTATTCAAAAAGTTGTTACAGCTGTGTGTACGACACGGAGTTGTAACTTTTCTAAATTATTTAGTTGTATTAAATAAAAATCGAATTATGAAAACAATAATATCAAATAAAAAAAATATAACTCGATATGGAGGTATAATTCCTATTATTATTGAGATGAAGAAACGTAAACTTCCTGAACTTATTGATTCATTTTTTGAAAATGATATGCCAAGAGTTAAGCAGTGTAAGTATAAGTTCTCAGATATTTTCATTACATGGATTGTTACAGCTCTATGTGGGGCAAAGCGAATTGATAATGTTACTGGCTTAAGAGAAAAACTTGAATGTATTCCAGGGTTAAATATACCCAGTCATGACACAATGGGTAGACTAATGAAAAAAATGGCAACTGCAATTGTGAATAAAGATAGGGTATCTCCCGATGTTGTTAATACAAATTATTATGATGATAATGTACGTCTAAACAAATTGCTAATTCAAGCTTCAATTCTTATGGGAGCTCTTAAAGAGGGTCAGGAATATATTTTAGATGTCGATTGTACGTTTATTAGTACAAGATGTGCTGGTGCAAAAAGTATGAAAGATAAAGACCAATATGGTTTTTACCCAATGATATGTATGATTGGTGAACTTCCAGTGTATATTAGCATGAGAAATGGAAATTCTAGTGCTGATTTTAGAATTAAAGAGTGTGTGAGTGATTGTATTGATTTGCTAGAAGAGTCAAATATAACGGTTAAAAAAGTTAGAACAGATGGAGCAGGTTACAGAACTACATTATTAGATATGCTCCATAATAGAGGAATTGAGTTTAATTGTGCCTCTCAGGTAAATATAAATTTTAAAAGAATGTGGAGAAGCCTTGATAAAGCTATTTGGCGGGATGTGACAATTGAAACAGCAAATTCATTCAAACAGTGTAAAATAACTGAAATTGATTACTTTATGCATGGCTCTATTATAGATTATAGAGTTATTGCTTTACAAGTTCCTATAGATAAAAAAATAAAAATTCTTGAAGATGATGATGAAAAACAAATGAGAGAACGGATAGAGATAAAAATGAATAATATTAAAAATAAAGGCTTATTAAAGTCGCCTAACAAAAGATATGTTGAAGGTGTTTGGAATGAAATAAGAGGTTACCGATATAAAATGATAATTACTAATGACTTTAAAACAAGTGCTGAAGAAATTGTTCTTGAGTATAATAAAAGAGGTGATGCAGAGAAAAAATTTGCTTTCATGAAAGGAGATTTTGGTTGGAAATGGCCACCATTTATGTGGATGAATGAAAATACAGTATTCATGATTTCATCTGCATTAGCAAATAATGTCTTTAGAAGTATTGCAATATTATTTAATGAGCACATTCCAAACTTAAAATTAAATGCTCGTAGAGAAAAATTTCAAAAAAGATTTATAAATATAATGTGTGAAATATTTGAAGATTGTTTAAAATTTGAAATTACTGATATTGACTTTTCAAAAATTTGCTAAGATGATTTACTTGGCGTACTCCTTTTCTTATGAACTGGAGCAATACCTGCTACACGAATATTTAGTATTTTTGCATAATGGATGATACACTTTTAAGACAATATGCAATTACTATTGCAAATTCCATTTGTTCAATGAGTAGAACTTTTGGACCTACTTTAGACCGTTGGGATTTTAAATTGGTACAACAACCGAAAGTACCATTTGCAAATGAGTTAACTGTTCCAAATGTAACATTTACATATAAATTAAATGATGAAGAAAGTGCTATAAAAGTTTTAGCGTTATTATATGATATGCTATATGGTCAGAAATTTAATTTCAAGGATTCAGACCATGGTGTTTATCTGATTTGCTATATTCTTTCTTAATCTCTTTGATATAATATTTATCATATCCCAATCTATCAAAATTAATTTCCTCTGATGCTTTTCTTATTCTTTCTTCAGCTTCCTCAATAGAAGATGCTTTTTTTCTTGATTCCATATAACTTTTTAATTGTTTTTTATAAATAGTCTGAAAAAATATATTCAGAAAACCTTATTGTTAATAAAAATTCTCAAATTAACTATACCTTATTCGATATATTTCGTCCATGATTAACATGGGCATATTCCCAAAACAAAAATTCAATAATATGAATGATAAAACTTTACTTGTTTTAGGCCTTGTAGCAATTGCTACTATTGCCTTTATTGCAGTTAGTCAAGCAAATAAAGGTGCTCACGTCACAGTGGGAACGCCTTTTTTTAAAGCTGAAATTAATTAACAAAAAAAGGCGGGAGATTCTTTTTCCCGCCTTTTTAATTTTTTAAACTAGACATGCGTAATTAAGGTCAAAAGGCGGTCTTTTTTTTGTTTAAATGTCAATCTAATAATTATCTTTATACTAAAATTAGATTTGTAGATTTTGAGTACAATGAAAACCGACCAAGAAATACTAGATTACTTATTAAGCTTTGCTACTGAAAACAAAAAAAGGCTGTTTCATCAAGTTATTGAAAATCGAACTAACCATGTTACTGTTGTTTTAGAAGATATTTTTCAACCGCACAATGCCAGTGCTGTGCTCCGTTCTTGTGATGTTTTTGGGGTACAAAACGTACATATTATTGAAAATCATAATAAATATAAAATCAATCCAAAAGTGGTGATGGGTGCTACAAAATGGATTAACATTACCAAATACAACGGTGCAGAAGACAATACTTTGCGATGCATTAATCAACTTAAAGCCGATGGCTACAAAATAATTGCAACTACTCCTCATGATTCTGATTGTGAGATAACTGAACTTCCAATAGAAAATAAAACGGCATTACTATTTGGTACCGAATTGCAAGGTTTATCAAAAATTGCTTTAGATAATGCAGATGGATTTGTAAAAATACCGATGTATGGTTTTACTGAAAGTTTGAATATTTCTGTTTGTGCCGCAATATCACTTTATGAAATTAGTAAACGATTAAAAAACTCGACTACAAATTGGCAATTAACAGAAGAAGAAAAACTACAACAATTGCTAAAATGGACAAAAAGAATTATAAAAAGTAGCGACTTACTGATTAATGAATTCAACACTTCGGTTAAATAAGTCAGTAAAATCAATCGTTATTCAAAATAAATGCTCAACTTCGCAAAAAATTATACTAATTAATAGTATAAATTAATGTGAACACCAAATTGGTAGCAGAGTATTCCTGGCAAATTCGTCCCCGCCACAATAATCAAGATACCGGTTCGGTATAAAAAATATAAATAATGACATTTAAAGAATTAGGTCTTGATGACACTCTCATCAAGGCAGTAGAAGCTTTGGGATTTGAGACACCCTCTCCCATACAAGAAAAAACTATACCTGTACTTTTAGAAGGTAATAGAGATTATGTAGGTTTGGCACAAACCGGAACAGGTAAAACAGCTGCATTTGGCTTACCATTAATACAACAAATTGACGTTGATTACCGTGCAATTCAAGGTTTAGTACTTTGCCCAACCAGAGAGTTGTGTTTGCAAATTACGAAAGAAATGAAATCATACTCCAAGTATAAAGAAGGAGTTAATATAGTTGCTGTTTATGGTGGAGCTAACATTAGTGATCAAATCAGAGACATAAAAAAAGGAGCAAACATTATTGTTGGTACACCAGGTAGGACTATTGATTTAATGGGAAGAAAAGTATTAAAATTTGATACTGTTTCTACTGTCGTTTTAGATGAAGCTGATGAAATGCTTAACATGGGTTTTAAAGAAGATATTACTGAGATTTTAGAAGCAACACCTGCTTTTAAACACACTTGGTTGTTTTCAGCTACTATGCCAAGAGAAGTTGAGCGAATTGCTCAAAACTACATGGAAAACCCTCATACTGTTACAATTGGAACAAAAAATAGTACCGCTGCAAACATTGAACATCAGTATTGCTTAGTTAGCGGAAGAGATCAATATCATGCATTAAGAAGATTTATTGATTTTTCTCCAGGTATGTTTGGTTTAGTATTTTGTAGAACAAGAAGAGATGCAAAAGAATTTGCAGATAAATTAATGGCTGATGGCTATAATGCCGATGCTTTACATGGTGATTTATCTCAAGGTCAAAGAGATAGTGTGATGAACAAATTTAGAAGTCGTACTTTACAAGTATTGGTTGCTACTGATGTTGCTGCTCGTGGTATTGATGTAGATGATATAACACACGTGTTTCATGTTGATTTACCAGATGAAATTGAAAGCTATACCCACAGAGCTGGTAGAACAGCAAGAGCTGGGAAATCTGGTATATCAGTTGCTTTAGTAAGTCCAAGTAAAGCTGGAAGAATTAAATTGGTTGAAAAACAAATTGGTAAAAAAATGGACTTGGTAAAAGCTCCAACTGGAAACGATATTTGTGGACAACAAATTATTCAATTGATTCAAAATGTACATGATATTGAAATAAACACAAAAGGAATTGCTCCTTATGTTGATAAAATTAACCAAGAACTAAGTACTTTTTCTAAAGAAGAATTAATACAACGATTTGTATCTGTTGAATTTAATCGATTTTTAAAAGCATACGAAAAAGCTGGAGACATTAATTTAGAACCAAGAGGCTCAAGAAGAGGTGATGAAAGAGGAGAAAGAGATGACAGAAGAAGCGGAAGAAGAGATGATAGAACAAGCGAAGGAACTCAAAATTCTAAACGTGTATTTATCAATGTAGGAAAATTGGATGGTTTTGAAAACAAAGGTCAAATTTTAGGCTTCATTTGTAACCAGTCAGGTATTGATGGAAATAGTGTTGGTAAAATTGATTTGTTTGATAGCTTTGCCTTTTTAGGTGTTGAGGATGGTGTTGGTGAAAAATTAATTCAAGCTTTAAATGGTAAAAACATTGAAAACAGAGAAGTAAGGGTTGAATTTTCACAAGATAAACCAAGAGGAGAATCAAGAGATTCAAGAGAACCTAGAAGCGAATACAAAGGTGGCTCTAGAAGTAGTAGCGGAGGAGATAGAAGCAGTGGTGGAGACAGAAACAGAGATAGAGGTCCAAAGAAGAATTATTCTTCGTCAAATTCAGGTGGTGCAAACGCTCGTAACTTTAGAGAAAGAAGACCAAGATAATAGTTGAGTCCATTAAAATATAAAGTCCTGCTAATTCATTAGCAGGACTTTTACATTTATTTAAATCCTAATTTATTTCTTTTTACATTTTAGCCTATCCTTCTTTCTTGTCTGTTTTTTTATTTGTGTTGGACTTTTTTTAATACTTTTAGCGGAGTATTAAAAGGGTGGTGTAAATGCAAAAAATAAAATTTAGTATTATTTTTTTGATAGGATTTTATTCTAGCATGTCTGCTCAACTACATTTGGGTAACAATTACGGATTTAATGTTGCTGTTATTGGAGCATTAGGAACTCATGTTCATCGTTTTGGAATAGTGGTTCAAGGATATGCAATAGCTGATTTTACCCAAATAAATGCTTCTTTTAGAGTATATAACAATTTTCGAAATCTTGGACCAAAAAGCGAACATGCCGAATTTAATGCTGCCTTAGGGTTGTGTTTAGGTTATGGACAGAAAACTCAAACAGAGAATTTATTTCTAAGTTCAATTAGTAATCAAACTGGTTATAAAAACTCAGTAGCATACAGTTACAATATTTGGCTTAATAAAATTAAAACTTCTCAGGTAACAGGTATTGTTGCACTTCAATTCAATCATTTCTCAATAATTTCAGAAAATGATGCCTTGGCTAAACGTTTTTTAGATAGATTTAGAACAGGAGCCTTGTTATTTCAATACCAAAATAAAGATTTTCAGTATTCAATAAATAGCACAATGTGGACAGGCAAATTGGGGTCAGGAGTTAGAAATGATACTTTATTTCCTGAGCCTGGATACATTAATACAGAAAACGGTGTGTACCCTAATTTATCTCACGGTTTATTAAGTGCACAAATAAAATATGCCAATGAATTTGGTCAATATTTTCAACTTAATACAGGTGTTGATGCAGACCAAGTAAGAAATGTGCTGCAAAATAAGGTTGTACATGATTTACCTTTTTTTCCTAAAAAGTGGAATAAGGCACAAAATTTACATTTTCCAATGATTGATATTAATGGAAACCAATACTTGTATCGCACAGAACAAAAAATTAGGAAACCTAAATTATTTTTAAATGGATATGCTAGTCCGAATGTGTTTTATTAAAATGAATATTTTTAGCAGCTAAATATACCACCATGAGTTACCAAAAAATTAACGAAAACCATATTAAAATTCTTCATACTATTATTGGAGAACAATATGTTTTTGTAGACGATGAAAATCTTGAAAAATATGGTCAAGACGAAACAGAAAACTTAATTTATTATCCAGAAGTTGTCGTTAAACCAAGAACTCCAGAAGAAATTTCACTACTATTAAAATTTTGTAATCAAGAAAAAATTCCTATCACTCCACGTGGAGCTGGTACTGGTTTAAGTGGAGGAGCTTTACCTATTAACAAAGGGATTTTGCTTTCTATGGAACGATTTAATTTAATTTTAGAAATTGACGAACGAAATCTTCAAGCAACGGTCGAACCAGGAGTAATTAATGAAGAATTCCAAAACGCAGTTAAAGAAAAAGGATTGTTTTACCCGCCCGATCCTGCAAGTAAAGGAAGCTGTTATCTTGGTGGAAATTTAGCCGAAAATTCTGGTGGACCAAAAGCCGTAAAATATGGTGTAACCAAAGATTATGTATTGAATTTGGAAGTGGTTTTGCCTAATGGAGAGATTGTTTGGACTGGTGCAAATACCTTGAAAAATTCAACAGGTTATAATTTAACACAATTTTTTGTAGGTAGTGAAGGCACACTTGGAATAATTACTAAAGCAGTTTTCAAATTATTGCCTTACCCAAAATACAATTTATTAATGTTAGTACCTTTTTTGAAAATGGAACAAGCTTGTGATGCGGTGTCAGAAATATTTAAAGCAGGAATTGTTCCATCAGGAATGGAATTTATGGAAAGAGATGCTATTTTACTTGGAGCAAAATATGTTGGAGATTATGCATTTACTATTCCAGATAATGTTCAGGCACATTTGTTAATAGAGGTAGATGGAAATAATTTAGAAGTTTTGTATAATGATTGCGAACTGATTACCGAACTACTTCAAAATTTCGAATGTGATGAAATATTGTTTGCGGATGATAATACTCAAAAAGAAAGATTATGGAAAATTAGAAGGGTGCTGGGAGAAGCTGTAAAATCTAAATCGATTTATAAAGAAGAAGATACTGTTGTGCCTCGTGCAGAATTGACTGCCTTGTTAAAGGGAGTAAAAAATATTGGAAAAAAATATGGCTTCAATTCCGTTTGTTATGGACATGCAGGTGATGGTAATTTGCACGTTAACATTTTAAAAGAAAACATGTCTGATGAGGATTGGAAGGTGCAACTACCAATTGCCATAAGAGAGATTTTTACATTGTGTGTTCAATTAAAAGGAACATTATCAGGCGAGCATGGTATAGGTTTAGTGCAAAAGGATTATATGGATATTGCTTTTAAGCCAGTATTGTTAGATTTGCAAAAAAATATTAAACTTCTTTTTGACCCAAACAATATTTTAAACCCAAACAAAATGTTTAATTAAAAAACCCCTGATGGGGTCAGGGGTTTAATTTAGGAGAGTAAAAATTTTTAAGACCTATCTATATTAACTTTAAAAAACTCCTAACACAAAGACGTTTATTCTTTAAAAAGGTTGCTTTAACCATAAAAATTTTAGGATTCATCGAATAATTAAATACTACTGTTGTTTTTAAATCATAAATAACTAATTTTAATTGCTAATTTAAAACTAAACTAAATTTTATAAAACATGAAAAAAAGTACTTTATTAATTTCATCGTTGGTGTTGAGTACGGTATTGTTATTTGGTCAGTCGAATAGAAAAGCGGCTACTATAACTAATGCAACTCACTTAAATGCAATTGATGAACAAACGAATCAGGATATGATTCAAAATGCAAAAAAATCTCCTAGTGGTCATATCAGATGTTTAACAACTGAAATGGAGCAATTAAGAAGATTATCCGATCCTTCTGTAAAATCTCCTGATGAGCTTAAAGCTTGGATTGATCAAATTGTTAAAGCAAACCAAAACAATCCTTCAACTCAAAAAGCATCAAGAAATATACCTGTGGTTGTTCACGTTCTACATAATGGGGATGCTCTTGGTACTGGAGAAAATATTTCTGATGCTCAAGTTATTTCTCAAATTACTGTATTAAATCTTGATTTTTCAGCTACAAATACTGATTTTGGAAACACTCCTAGCGTATTTAC
Source organism: uncultured Vicingus sp. (assembly GCA_964371285.1). Taxonomy (GTDB): domain Bacteria; phylum Bacteroidota; class Bacteroidia; order Flavobacteriales_E; family Vicingaceae; genus Vicingus. Next base: position 25,286 of record CAYJMI010000005.1, read on the forward strand.
TAGTATAGCCACTAACATGGATATACAATTTTGCTTAGCTCAAACTGACCCAAATGGACAACCTACTACTGGTATTGATAGGGTTAATACTGGCGTTGCATCATATACTACTGGAACTATTGAAGCTGCAAAACCAGCTACTCAATGGGATCCAACAAAATATTTTAATATTTGGGTTTGCCGTTTAGGTGGTGGAATATTAGGGTATGCACAGTTTCCTAATAGTGGTGCTGCTAATACTGATGGTGTAGTAATTGGCTATAACTATTTTGGTAATACTGGAGCTGTTTCCGCTCCTTATAACAAAGGTAGAACAGCTACTCATGAAATAGGTCATTGTTTAGGTTTATTCCATATTTGGGGTGATGATGGCACAGCTTGTACTGGTTCTGACGCTATTGCAGATACACCTAATCAAGCGGATGAAAATTATGGCTGTCCAAATTTTGCTATAAATACATCTTGTAGTAATGCTGGTGATATGGCTATGAACTATATGGATTATACAGATGATGCTTGTATGTACATGTTTACTAATGGTCAAAAGGCTGTTGTAAATTCAGTATTAGCAAGTGCTCCAAGAAGAGCTTCACTATTAACTTCTACAGTTTGTAATACTGCTGCCATCACTGCTAATTTTACAGCCTCGTCAACAGTTATTAATGAAACACAATCAGTTACATTTACAGATGCTTCTTCTAGCCCTGCTACATTAAATTCATGGTCATGGACTTTTACAGGAGGAACACCAGCTTCATCTAATGTGCAAACACCTCCTACCATAACTTATAATACAGCTGGAACTTATACCGTTACTTTAACTGTTGGTGATAATGCCGCTGGTAATGATACTGAAACCAAAACTGCATATATTACTGTAAATGCTGCTGGTACTGTAACTTGTGATTCTACTGCTGCTGGTTGGGATTGGAATACTGAAAACTATGGTGGTGCTTATTGGACACAAGATGCAGCTGCATGTAATTTACCATTAGAAGGCTATATTATTGGAAACAACTGTTATGATGATAATGGTTGGGCTACAAAAGTTACTTCTCCTGTAGGTCTTAAAGAATTGGTGGAGATTAGATATGTATTTGTTCAATCATCAGGAACAGGTGGTGCCAAATTAAAAATATGGAATGCTAATGGTGCTGGTGGTAAACCAAATACAGTTCTTGCGTCTGTTGCAATTACAACTGGTCAATTTTCAGCTAATTTAAATCAATTTATATCAGTTCCAATAACTCCTGCTATACCAATGAGTGCTACTGCTGGCAGCTTCTTTATTGGTTATGATCATGATGTAACACCACTAGACGGTGATACAATTGTAATGGGTGTAGCTGACGCAACAACTAATACTACTTGGGCAAATGAAGTAGGTGGTTGGTTAGATTTAACTGCTTATGGGGTTCTATACAAAGCTACCGCTGTGGCAATTATTTGTGATATTTCTACAGGTGTTCAGTCGCATATTGGTGATTTAAAATCAATTGTAGCGTATCCTAATCCTACTTCAGGTATTTTAGAAGTAATGTTACCTAAAAATAATGGTGTTGTTAAAGTTTATAATATGATAGGAGAAGAAGTAGCAAATTCTTCTACAAATTCAAACCTATTAAAAATAGATTTAAGTAATCAACCAAATGGAGTTTACTTTGTTAATGTAACTTCAAATGGTGAGGTAACCACTAAAAAAATTATCTTATCTAAGTAATTAGATTTATTTAATAAAATTTAAGAGTCCCGATTTAATCGGGACTCTTTTTTTTGCTTAATAATCTTATCTTTGTGAAAATATTTTTCCCATGAAAAATCATAGCATTTCTTCATTGTTAGATTTAACAATTAAAGATTCTCAGTTGTTAACATTATCCAAAAAAGTAATTGAAAGTAATCGTTTATCACCTCAAGAAGGACTTTATCTTTATCAAAATGCCGATTTGAGTTTATTGGCAATGCTTGCCAATAATATTAGAGAAAACCGTCACGGTAACAAAACTTATTTTAATAAAAACTTCCATATTGAACCCACCAATATTTGTGTGTTCGATTGCAAGTTTTGTTCGTACTCTAAAATGTTAAGGGATAAAGAAGATTTTGATGCTTGGGAAATGTCCGAAGAAGAAATTTATTCGGCTATTAAATCATATAATAATATTGACATTACTGAGGTGCATATTGTTGGAGGAGTTCATCCAAAAATGGGATTGGAATATTTTAAAAATTTAATTCAAAACATCAAAGCCATAAGACCAGAATTACATGTAAAAGCTTTTACCGCAGTTGAATTGGATTACATGTGCAGAAAAGCAAAAGTAAGTTACAAAGAAGGATTACAAATCTTAAAAGATGCTGGTCAAGGCTCCTTACCTGGTGGTGGTGCTGAAATTTTTGATGAAAAAATTAGAGAACAAATTTGTAAAGATAAATGTACTTCTGCCGAATGGTTAGAAATGCATGAAGCTGCTCATAGTGTAGGTATGCCTTCCAATGCAACGATGCTTTACGGTCATATTGAAACGTATGAGCATTTAATCGACCATATGAACCGGTTAAGAGATTTACAAGACAAGACGGACGGGTTTAATGCATTTATTCCATTAAAATTCAGAAACAAAAATAACCAGATGTCAGGCATTGAAGAGGTAAACATTGTTGAAGATTTGAAAGTTTTTGCAATGAGTAGAATTTATTTAGATAACTTCAATCACATAAAAGCATACTGGCCAATGATTGGCAGAAAAACTACTCAACTTTTACTTGCCTTTGGGGTAAATGATATTGACGGAACTGTTGATGATTCCACTAAAATTTATTCTATGGCCGGGTCAGAAGAGCAAAACCCAGCAATGACAACTGAACAAATGGTTGCTTTAATTAAAGAGGTTGGAAGACAGCCCATTGAAAGAGATAGTGTTTATAATGAGTTGCATGATTATTCGTTAATTGAATTGGTGTAAATGAGAAAACCTTTAATTATTACTGGACACAGAGGTGCAGGAGGTTTAGCACCAGAGAATACGTTGGCATCCATTCAATTAGCTTTAGATTTAGGAGTTGATAGAATTGAAATTGATGTGCAACAAACCAACGATAATGTAATTATTGTTTTGCATGATAGAACATTAAAAAGAACAACAAATGGTTTTGGTTTTATTAAAAGCATGAACTATGCTGATTTGTTGAAATATAGTGCCGGGATAAAATTTAATAAAGTTTATGCTGAAGAAAAAATACCAACATTAGAACAAGTTATAGACTTAATCAACGGAAAAGTTGAACTATTAATAGAAACAAAATATAGCTATTTATATTATCCAAACATTGAACGCCACATCTTGAATGTTATTAAAAATAAAAATGCATTTGGTTGGTGTAAAATAATTTCATTTAACGATAGGGCTTTATTTAGAATTCATAAATTAAACAAGGAAGTAAGGGTTGGAAAATTGTTTGTTGGTAAATCTGTGAATTTACCTTTATCATACGATACTACCATAAACTTCAAACCATTAGATAGGTATCATTTTGTTGATGAAATTATTGTACAACATAAATATGCTTCAAAAGCTTTTATAGATAAAGTACATCAGTTTGGTAAGGAATTGCATGTCTGGACGGTGAACGATTCGGAAACCATCGAAAAATTAATTGAAAGAGGGGTAGATGGAATTATTTCTGATTATCCAAATTTATTACTTAAATACAAGTGATTTTTTTACCTACTTTTGTGTTCTGAAACATAAAATTAAAAACTATGAACAACTATTTTTTTACAATTCTTTTAGCTTCAACTATTATTATCAGCTCTTGTGGTGGTGAGAAAGCCTCTGAAAATACTGAAACAACTTGTTTTTACGAATATGAAAAAACCGACTCAATTAGTTTAAAATGGACAGCTTATAAAACGTCTGAAAAAGTTGCTGTTGCTGGTACTTTTAATGAAATAATAGTTTCTGGTGGTGAAAAATCTACTAAATTAACAGAGGTATTAAATACTATAAAATTTACAATTCCTACCAAATCTACCAATACCACTAATCCTGAAAGAGATGCAACAATAGTGAATGGATTTTTTGGAGCAATGCTAAATACCGACTTAATTTTAGGACAGGTAAGTGGGGTAGAAGGTGATAATGAAAAAGGCAAGTGTAGTTTTTTTGTTACCATCAATGATGTAGAGAAAGAAATAACAATGGACTATTCCGTTTCTGAGAATGTAGTTAAATTGGTTGGTGAATTAGACTTAAACAATTGGAATGCGAAAGATGCTATTGCATCATTAAACAAGGTTTGTAACGAAAAACATAAAGGTGCGGATGGAGTTAGCGTATTATGGCCAAATATTAGTTTAGAAATTAGTGTAGCTCTTACAAAAAGATGTCATTAAGGATATGTTTTCGATAATTTGATATTGTTAAAAGCAAAGCCCTGATAGTAATCGGGATGACCCGCAATCTTTTATCTCAATAGAAAAAAAACTTAACAAATTTTTAGCTGCTTTAACTTTTCTAAAGTTTAAAACTTTAGAAAAGTTCTTTTTTCGATAATTTATTTATTGATATGGCTCACAAGCAGATGTTTGAAAGAGAGGAGGGGGAAGAAATTCATCTTTAAATATAAGTTTTAAACCTCTTTCTGAAACTGAACCATTTTGATAGCTGTAATGGCAGCTTCGTCGCCTTTGTTGCCGTGTTTTCCACCAGAGCGGTCAATGGCTTGTTGTAGGTTGTTGTCGGTTAGTACTCCAAAAATTACAGGAACATTATAACTTAATGCTACATCTTTAATACCTAAAGCAGTAGCTTGGCACACAAAATCAAAATGTTTGGTATCGCCTTGTATCACACTTCCTAAACAAATTACAGCATCAACATCAGTTTTTTCAATAATTGTTTGAGCAGCAATAGGTAATTCGAAACTACCAGGAACATATTTAACGCTTATGTTTTTCTTTTGAGCTCCGTGCTTAATTAACGTATCGTAAGCACCTTTTAACAGGTTAGAAGTAATGTTGATGTTCCATTCGGCAACAACTATGGCAAAACGCATCTTTTTAGCATTTGGAACACTATTTACATCGTAATCAGATAAATTTTTGTTTGCTGTAGCCATGTTTAATGTGAAAATTAATTAATGTGTAGATGTGTAAATAACTAATTTCCAATCTCCAATCTCCAATTTATAATTTACTTCAACGCTTCCGCTCTAGCCAAATATTTTTCGATGGTTCTACCTTCGCTAGATTCGATATAATCGTTTTTAATGGTAGTATATCTTTCAAATGCTTTGGCATAATCACCTTTTTCTTCGTAAACAATACCAGCTTTAAACAAATACATGGGTGTTGTTAATTCATTTTCATTATTTGCAGCAGCTTTTTCGTAAAATTTAAGAGCTTCATCTACATTACCAAGTTCAAGGTGAGCATCACCAATTGCACCTAAAGCAATTGAACTTACCATAATATCGTTTGAGCTAAAGTTTTCTAATTCATCAATAGCTTCTTGAAATTGACCTGTTTTTAAATATGATAAACCTAAATAATAGTGTGCCAGGTTTGCAGTTTTAGTACCACCATAAGTGTCAATGATATCAATAAAACCATCGTTAATACCATCGCCATTGATGGCTTTGTCTAACGAATCTTTTTCAAAATATTTCTCCGCCATAAACATTGAAGATTGAGCTTCAATTTCCATTGGTGCAATATACATTTTGGTATAAGCGAAATAAAGTCCGATAACGACTATTATTCCTCCCATCACCATTGAAAGTGTTTTTTTGTTGTTTTCAATAAAGTGTTCAGTTTTACTGTAAACTTCTTGAACGTCAACAATTACTTCGCTATTCTCGTCTTGATTTTTTTTGCTCATCTTCTTTCTTCAAAATTATTATAAGATTGCAAAAATAGTTTTTTTTTAAAATCAATAACGATTTTATCAATAAATCTATTCATCTTAATAAATTTGTACCATGTTATTGAAACAACTTTCCATCCTAAACTTTAAAAATTGTGCTGAATTAAACATCGAATTTGTGGATGGAGTAAATTGTTTTTTGGGTAATAATGGCGAAGGAAAAACCAATTTATTGGATGCTATTTATTACCTTTCGTTCTGTAAAAGCTACTTTAATTCTATTGATAGTCAGAACATTAAACACGACGAGCCGTTTTTTGTATTAGAAGGTTTGTATCAACAAAACGAAAAGGAAGAAAAGGTATATTGTGGGATGAAACGCAACCAGAAAAAGATTATAAAACTCAATAAAAAACTCTACGACAGATTAGCAGATCATATTGGAAAAATTCCGTTAGTGATGATTTCTCCGATAGATATTTTGCTAATTATTGAAGGAAGTGACGTGAGAAGAAAATTTATTGATGGAATTATTGCCCAATACGACAAAAATTATTTGAATAATTTATTGTTGTACAACAAAGCTTTGAATCATCGAAATTTATTGTTAAGGTCGTTTTGGTTAAATCGAAATTATGATAAAGACTCTTTGGAGGTTTGGAACGAACAGTTGGTAAAATACGGTATTCAAATTTACGAATCACGTAAAAAATTTGTCGAAGATTTTATCCCTATTTTTAAAAAATACTACAATACACTTAGTAGTAATTTTGAAAAGGTAACGTTAAACTACGTTTCTCAACTCAATGATGATGGTTTTGATAATTTATTGGCAGATAACATTGATACCGACAGAACCAATCATTACAGTAATTTTGGTATTCATAAAGATGATTTGGAGTTTTTAATCGGCGATTTACCTTTAAAAAAATTTGGTTCGCAAGGGCAACAAAAAACCTATTTATTAGCATTAAAATTGGCTCAAGCAGAATTAATTACAGCCATTAGTAAAAAGAAAGTAATTTTTTTATTGGACGATATTTTTGATAAATTAGACGAAAACCGAATGAAACAACTCTTAAATATAGTTGGGAATGGTAACTTTGGTCAGATATTTATTACCGATACCAGTTTAAAACGAATACCAGAAATTTTAACCGAAGAAAAGATTACCTTTAAAGCGTTTAAAATACAAAAAGGAGAAGCATTAAATGTCTGAACAACCCCTAAAACCATTAATAGATAAATTACTTAGAGCCTACGGTTACCAAGATCAATTAGATGAAATGGATTTGGTGGCGGCATACGAAGAGTTGGTGGGTAAGATGTATTGCAAACATACCAAAAGCATAAACTTTAAAAACAAAATACTTTATGTAAAGCTTGATTCTGCTGCATTAAAACAAGAGCTGAGTTACAAACGTGAAGAAATTATTACCAGACTAAATCAAAAACTGGGGAGAAGAATTGTTGAACAATTAGATATTAAATAACTTGAGTCCGGTAAAAAAAATACAATTAAAAGTTGGTAGGTACACTCTAGCTAAAGAGAAGAAAATACTGAACAGAAAGACTATTTCTTGTAATATTGAAGCAGCTACTTCGGTAGGTATTTTATACAATGCTACACAAAAGGAAGATTGTGATTTGGTTAAAAATTTAGTAATTGATTTAAAACTACTTAAAAAAGATGTATTAGCGTTGGGATATATTAATTTAAAAGAGATGGGCGATATTTTTAAACCGCACATTAGTTATGCATATTTCGATAATAAAAAACTAAACAAAAGCTTTATACCACGTAGTACCGATGTTAAAAATTTTATTGAAAAACCGTTTAGTTTGTTGATTGATTTAAACATTAACAACGATTTTCCTTTAGAATATATTGGAACGCTTTCAAAGGCAACTTTTAAAGTTGGGGCAACAGGTTCTTACCGTGACCAAGAGTTTGATTTAACCATAAACATTACTGAAAATAATACTTCGAAGTATTTAATTACTCAAATTAAACATTATTTGAACATGATAAAACCTTAGTTTTTGTAAAAAAAGATTAAGGTATTATTTTTTGATACGTAGGTTTTCTTGTTTTTATGTCTGTACCAAAAACTTCTAAATAAAATACTTTTGGTAATAGTTTGGTATGTTCGGCTTTGATGTAAACTCGTTCTATAATTGAATTTTTCTCGTTTATAGATGTAATAACATAAGGTTGACCACTCTCCGTTTGTGTTACAATAAATTGTTTGTCTTTTAAAGCTACAATAGAAAAAATATACGTGTTTGGTTTTGTTTTAAGTGGTTTAGTTTTTACACCGAAACCAAAAGTTTTTTCTAATTGAGTAAGTTCTCTTATTCTACCATCTTCTTGGTACCTACGCCAAAAAACATTAATAGGATTGTTGGCATTTATTTTACCATCCTTATCAATATTTAAAGCATAAACTATAGTGTTTTGGTTAAAACTTTTTTGAATATAAAAAAGCATGTGTTTGTCAGTTGGTACTGGATATCCAACAAAAACAGAATCTTCGCCAAAATTTTTTATTAGGTTTGGCGAAATTTTATTGGAATTACCAAATCCAAACAACAAAAAAGAAATTACAGAAATTAAAAAAATAGACTTAATCATTTAGTTTATTTAATTCATTTTTAACATGATTTAAACGTTTAAAAGCTGTAATGTTTGAAAGGATAGATACAACTGTTAATGGAACAGTAAATATGGAAATGGTTTCAAACAAAACAATGGGTAAATTACCCAATTGAAAACGCACATCACCTATAAAAAAGTGTGCTATACCGCAAAGCATGGCTCCCATACCTAAAGTTACAACACGAGCTGGACGTTGCATCATACCTAAGCTACATTCAATTCCTAATCCTTCGGCACGAGCTCTGATATAACTTACCATCATAGAGCCAATTAAAGCAATAAAACCAAACAATGAGCTTAAAAAAAAGTGATGAGCAACTAAATAATAACAAATTCCCAAAAACATAATTAGTTCACTGTAACGGTCAATTACAGAATCGTAAAACGCACCAAATTTCGACGACATATTTCCCAATCGAGCCAAACGACCATCAATCATGTCAAATAAACCAGCAATTAAAATGGTAAAACCTCCCCAACCCACATAAGCTAACTCAGTTCTGTCGGCTCTTTCGGCACCTAAAATAAAAATAACTGTTGCTAAAATATTTAATCCTAAACCTATAGAAGTAATAATGTTAGGTGTTATTTTTAATTTAATTAAAAGGAGTATAAATGGATTAAGAATGTTGTAGATAACAAGTTGTGCTTTACTTTCGTTCGCCATTTTTATATTAATATTTGCTTATTAAAAGTTCTAAAATTAGAAACAAAGTTAACGAAAGTATATTATACCTTCTTCTTAAATTTTAGTTTAAACTTTTTATTTAGCTAAATTAAAACAGCATTTAAACTATATTTGCAGCCTTAAATAATATGTATGGCTTTAAAATGTGGAATTGTTGGTTTGCCTAATGTAGGAAAATCAACTTTATTTAATTGTTTATCAAATGCAAAAGCACAATCGGCTAATTTCCCGTTTTGTACCATTGAACCAAATGTTGGAGTTATTACTGTGCCTGACGAACGTTTAGAAAAATTAGAAGGATTAGTAAAACCTGAACGAGTGTTGCCAACCACTATCGAAATAGTTGATATTGCTGGATTAGTAAAAGGAGCAAGTAAAGGTGAAGGTTTAGGAAATAAATTTTTAGCCAACATTAGAGAAACCGATGCCATTATTCATGTGTTGAGATGTTTTGATGATGATAACGTGGTTCATGTGGATGGTTCTGTAAATCCAGTTAGAGATAAAGAAATTATTGATATCGAATTACAGTTAAAAGATTTTGAAACCGTTGAAAAAAAATACGATACCATTAAACGTAAAGTTCAAACTGGCGACAAAAGTGCTGTAAAAGAAGGCGAATTGTATCAACGAATATTAAAAACCTTAGAACAAGGTAAATCAGTTCGTGCGGTTGAATTTACTGAAGAAGAAAAAGAATTTATTCGTCCACTTTGTTTAATTACCGCAAAACCAGTATTGTATTTGTGTAATGTTGATGAAGCATCTGTTACAATAGGAAATAAACATGTGGAAGCAGTAAAAAATTCGGTGAAAGATGAAAAAGCAGAAGTATTGATTATTGGAGCTCAAATTGAAGCTGATATTGCTGAATTAGAAACGTATGAGGAGCGTCAGGAATTTTTACAAGATATAGGGTTAGAAGAAGCAGGAGTTAATAAATTAATTCGTTCGGCATATAAATTATTGAATTTGTACACCTACTTTACTGCCGGTGTAAAAGAAGTTAGAGCATGGACTATCCATAAAGGAATGACAGCTCCACAAGCTGCTGGAGTTATTCATACCGATTTCGAAAAAGGATTTATTCGTGCAGAAGTGATTAAATACAAGGATTTTATTGCTTTTGGCTCAGAATCAGCAGTTAAAGATGCTGGAAAATTAGGAGTAGAAGGTAAGGAATATGTAGTTGAAGATGGTGATGTAATGCACTTTAGATTTAACGTATAAGAGCCCACCCAACCCTCCCGAAGGGAGGGCTTTCGTAGAGGAACGAAAAAAGAGAATGAAGCAAAAAAACACAGAATCTTAGCAGTTTTACCAGTAACTACAAACAACATGAAAACACCAAACTTTTATTTAATTCAACCTCTTTGTTTTAGCCTTTTGTGTTGGCTCTCCCTCTCTTCGGGAGGGTCGGGGTGGGCTTCTACTCTAATCTCAAATAAATAAATATGTTGCCACAAGATTTTGATTATTTTAGTTGGATAATTTTACCAGCCATCATTTTTTTATCGAGATTAACCGATGTTAGTTTAGGCACGTTGCGTCATGTTTTTATCTCTAAAGGTTATCGGAAAATTGTGCCTATTTTAGGTTTTATAGAAGTATTAATCTGGATTATTGTAGTTGCCCAAGTAATGAAAAACCTATCGAATTGGGCATGTTATGTGGCTTATGCCGGAGGTTTTGCAACAGGTACTTATGTTGGATTGTTAATTGAAGAAAAATTAGCGTTGGGTTTACAAGTAATTCGTGTAATTACCAATCAAAATTGTGACGAATTAATTTCACAGCTAAAAAGCGACAATCATGGGGTAACTGTTGTTGATGCTCAAGGTGCAGTAGGACCTGTTAAAATGTTATTTACCATTATTAAACGAAAAAATGTTCCTCAGGTAGTCGATAAAATTTCTACCTTTTTGCCCAATGCTTTTTTCACTATCGAAGACATTAAAAATACGAGTCAAGGAGTTTTTAATAAAACACCTCGATTTAATATGTTGTTTAGAAAAGCAAAGTAAATTTTTTTACCCTTTTACTTTTAATACTTTAAGATCGTATTTTCCAGTACCTAATTGATTAAGTAAGGCAAAATGACTTTTTACAGCACCAAAAAAAGTTTTGTGTTGGTAGTAAGGAATATTAAATTCCTGAGCAGTTTCTTTTACAATTTTTGATATTTTTTTGTAATGAACATGGCAAATATTGGGAAATAAATGGTGCTCAATTTGATAATTTAATCCTCCAATAAACCAAGAAAATAAAATGCTTTTATCGGCAAAATTTGAAGTGGTATTCATTTGATGAATTGCCCAATTGTTTTCTAAACTACCTGTAGAGTCAGTTTCATAAAAATTTGTTTCTTCAATAACGTGTGCTAGTTGAAAGATGTATGAAAGGATTAATCCACAAATAAATTGCATGAATACAAACCCAATAACGATTTGCCACCAAGGTAAATCAACTATTATCAATGGCAATACTAATGTTATACCAATATACCACAGTTTGTTGATGATTAAATGCGACATGGCTTTTGTTAATGTCAAGCCTTGACCTGCTAATAAATTTTGTTTTTTGTATTGAATTAATTTTCCAAAATCCTTTAGTAATAACCAATTAATGGTCATCATTCCGTAAAGAAAAGAAGCATAATATGCTTGAAATCGATACCATTTGCTACTTTTTTGTTTTGGTGATAATCTCAAAATAGGAACATCAATATCATCATCCAAACCTTCAACATTAGTAAAAGTATGGTGTAAAACGTTGTGTTGAATTTTCCAATTTACATGGTAAGCTCCCAAAAAATTAACTAAGAAACCAAGTGTTTTATTTACTTTTTTGTTTTTAGAATATGATTCATGATTGGCATCGTGCATAATCGACAAACCAATACCTGACATGCCAAAACCCATCAAAACCCACATTAACATTACCCACCAAAGTGAAGAGACAAGCCCTGTTAACATTAAAATTAAAGGAGCAAAATATAAAAATATCATAAACACAGTTTTAAACTTCATGTTTGCATTAGCATGTTTTGATAGATTATTTTCTTTAAAATACAGGTTTACTTTTTTACGTAATTCTTTTATAAACTCGGGTCGGTCGGATACGTTAAACTTTACAAAAGTAGTGGGGTTGCTCATAAATTTTTTTACAAAGCTACGTTTAAATACGCTGGGAATGGGGTTTTTGTGTTAAACTAGTTTTTTTACTCAGTATATCTCACCTCTTTTTTAAGCAACTTGTAAAAGAGATTTCTATTTTTTTCTTTAGCTGACAAAGTGGTGTGTGAGCTACACTCCGTCAGTTTATCTGGCGAAGCCATCTATTCGATTAGCAGCACTTACTTTGTAATTAATATTTTTTTAGAAATTGTTCCTCCGTCCGTGTCTATTCTTAGCAAATAAAGTCCGTTGCTTAAGTGGATAGGTAATGTAATTATAGTCTGGTTTGAATATTCAAATGAAGCTACAACTTTTCCTGTCATATCGTATATTGAAATCAATTTAATATTTCGGTCTGTTTCAATATTAATTACTGAATTTGCGGGGTTTGGAAAAACAGCCAATTTATTTTTTGAATAAATTTCATTACTACCAGTGGTCATACAGTCATGTCGCCATGATGTACCTGCCGATTGTACGGTAACACCGTTAGAGTCCACCAAACCGCAAGTATTCCAAAGTGTACTTGGTGTTTGCCAACCGAGATAGGGATCAACAACTGTAAACCACGTCATACCTATTATCTTTGAAGTGTCGCTGTTGTACCAACTTAAAAGTGTGTCAGCGTATGCAAGTTGTTTTGATGGAGAACCGCAATTTTGTGACATACCTCCACCGTCACCCATGCAGGTTTCTGTGAGCAACATTTTTTTTGTTCCCACCTCGGTTTTTGCAATATTAAGCCAAGAAGTAACAGTGGCTGGATTTCCCCAACAAGTGTCATTAGGTGATCCGAGTGAAGTGTAATAAAAAGTATATCCAACAAAATCAACATGAGGTCGTATGGAATCTATGATATCATAATTGCCCGACCATGTTAGATTATGAAACGCCACAACACTTCCAAGTTTTACATAAGAAAAACCGTCCGCATTCATCCGAGTTCTAATGGTGTCAAGAAACGCTCCATACCTTGTTAATCTTCCTGTTCCCCAATAAGCATTTTTGAAATAAGTATCAATTTCATTTCCAACTGAAATCCATTTCACATTATTTACATTCTGTAAAATATGTTTTATTGCTAGGTAGTTTTGATTTACAAAGGCTGTATCTGAAAAATAAGAAACATTAGTTGAATCAACTGCGGAGATGAATCCGGGAGGTTCAGCCATTGTTGTATTTGGCAACTCAACTTTTATGACAGGATAAACCACATGTACATTAACATTGCCCGACCATGTTGTTAGTCCATTTTCAAATCCTTGATAAGAATTGTAAGTAGGAACTCCGCCTGTAATTTGTTGAACAACATCCGTCCATGTCAGGTAACGCTGCCGATAATCAAGATTAAAAGTATCCAACCAATTTGCCGCTTCTTGCCATGCGGGAACACTAAAAAAATTACCTCCATTGGCAGAATCGCCATGTGTCGGTACAATTACTGCACCTAAATTTAATCCTTGATTACATTGGGCTAACAAATTTTGCTGAATTACCAGCGTGAGTGTTAATAGGAAGATTATTTTTTTCATGGCATTTTCGTTTTACTGATTTGTATTTTGTCGGACTGTAACGCTTACCGCTAACTGTTGCACTCCGTCAGTTTATCTGGCGGAACCATCTACTCGATGATAACCCCGTAATTCTATTTCACAAGGTGGTCAGGCGGTGCATAAAAGTCGTTTAATGAATGGGTATAGATGCAATAGCCAATTTTGTTGGTGATTTGAAAAACTGTCGGGTTGTTTGCTCCAAGCGGAACTAACATTAAATGGCTTTTCTCTTTTATTTTTTTGGTTTCTATATTCGTACCTTCCCTGTTGTCGAAGGGAATAGTAAAGTAGTAGAGGTAAGGAGAAACCCAGTCGATATAATGCCTTTTTGATATGTCGGATGATGTTCTGATCTCAAGTTTTTCATAATTATCTACAATTGCCTTTTGAAATTCTACTGTATTTAGAGGGATATTATTTACCATAGGAACAGCATCCCATTGTCCGTCAAGTAAAGCCCATTTTTTCAAATCATCCAGATATACTTCTAATAAAACATGACCAGCTCCATATTTTGTTGTTTCAACATCTTTAATCATCAACCCTAACGTTCTAGCTTTTAACCCCACTGCATTTAAGCAGGCAGTGGCTACAATGCCATATTCCACACAACGAAAATTTTTTCCTTCTTTAACTTCTTCAAGAATTGAAATAGCGTCACTTTTTTTTGGTTCATTGCTTCCGTCATGTTGCCACTGGTTATGTACCCAATATAATATTTTCAACACTTTTTCAGTGTCTGATTTTGTGTTTTTAACCAAACTGTCAATTGGATATTTTGAACGCAGCAAATTCAAGTATTCATTGTTATTGTTTTGTTCATACCAGAATTTTAGTTCGCTGTTTTTTATTTTTGTATCAAAAGGTAGGAGCTTTGGTTGAACACCTTTTACAACGGTCAGAGCGTAAGTTGTGTCGTTAACGGAAATATAAAATTGATGAATTTTTTCTGGCAACAGCATAAAAGTAATGCTATCGCAGTCGGTATAAAAAGCAAATTCTTCGCTACTCGAGTGGCATAAAATAAATAAACTATCAAATTCAATTTGTGGTGAAATTGTCCAATTGCCTTTTACCCAGTCGTTACCTATTCTGTAGTCGGCTGGTGTGGATTTTGCTTTAATTAGCGGAAGCCCTTTGTAAGTTGCCTGTCCGTATGTGGTTAATGCCAACAAATAAAGTAGTAAGGTTGCTGTAATTATTTTCATGGTCGTTGTCTTTTTTATTGTAGTTTATAACGGCAGCTTGTCTTAAAACCATCATAAGCTTATCAAATATAGTAAAAAATAGGAAACAAAAAGAGCTATTTATGCGGTCGTTTTTTTCTTTGCTATTAATACGGTATGTATGTTTCGGATGCTGATTTTTTATACCCACAAGCTGCCGCGAGTTTAGCGAAGCGTAACTCGTGGTAATAAATAAAAGTATAAATTTGTTTTTATGAGTAGAAACTATAAATTTCATACTAAAGAAGGTTTGTATTTTGTAAGTTTTGCTGTTGTTTATTGGATAGATGTTTTTGTGAGAGAGTTATATTGTGAAAAAATTATTGAAAGTTTAAAGTATTGTCAGAAAGAAAAAGGTATGGAAATTTCTGCTTGGTGTATAATGCCAAGTCATATTCATTTAATATTTCGGGCAAATAATAACAATCCATCAGATTTAATTAGAGATTTTAAACGACATACATCAAAAGAGATTCAAAAAGCGATTGAAGAAAACATACAAGAAAGCAGAAGAGAATGGATGTTGTGGATGATGGAACGAGCAGGAAAGAAAAACAGTAATGTTAAGAATCGACAATTTTGGCAGCAACACAACAAACCAATAGAATTGTGGAGCAATGAAGTTATTGAGCAAAAAATTGATTACATTCATAACAACCCTGTAGTTTCAGGTTTTGTTATTGATGCTTGTGATTGGAAATATAGTAGTGCAAAGACATTTGCAGGAGAAAAAGGAATGTTAGACTTATTTGAATTATAAATGGAACGAGTTACGCTACGCTAAACTCGCACCAGCAGAGGGGTAAATGTCAAAGTCAGGTCGTTGCGATAGAAGATATTTTGTAATGTTTCCGGGACCACAACCAATTTCCAATAATTTTGCATTTTCTTTAGGAATTGAATTGCAAATAAAGTCATACGTGTTATTATACAAGTCTAACTCCATAAACTTGTCTTGGTACAGTGAGGCAACTTTATTCCAAGTTTCAAATGTTTCTTTATAGCTGTCCATTATTGTGTTTGTCTTTTACACTTACACTCCATTGCTTTACATATAGTACAAAATTAGTACTTCCTGCGACATTTTTAATTGTACCGAATTCGGTATAATTAAAATCTGGATTATATAAAGCTTCTCCTTTGCCAAATGCAAGTTCAGTACCCAAAATTGTAGCACCAGTTTATCTGGCGGACCCATCTGCTCGATTGTAAGTAGTATTTTACTCTATTTGCTATTTCCACTTAGTAGTCCAAGCACTAAAAGTGTCGCAAGTCCACCAATAGCTATCTTTGCAGCAACTTCGTCCTTTTTTCGTTTTTCTTCTAATGGCCTTAAAAATTTCACTTGCTGTTGTCGTTGCAATTCTTGTTGTCTTTCTATTAATTTTTGTCTGCGTTTCTCATCCTTTTTTTGCCAATAAGTAAGTAGTGAACGTTTTACTTTGTCTAGTGCTAAATTTGGTTGCTCTGGGTCAAAAAGAACATAACCTTTTCCGTAATTGAATCCTTTGATTTTTTTCTCAAATCCAGTCTGAACAACTTGTAGGTATGGAATTTCAAGGCTTTTTATGTAACCAATTTCTTGTTGAACAAATACTGATTTGTATCCGTTTTTTGTCAATAAAATCAGAGCAACATCTGACTGCTTTATCATGTTTTCAATTTTATCTGTAATTGTTCTCTCTAAGTCTTCATAATGTTCTGCTATGAACAAAGTCAAACCGTGCGGTTCTAAAGTTTGCTTTACACTTTTTATCAAATCTCGGTCAGCTAAAGCGTGGCTAATAAATATTTTCATATCAATGCGTTATAGTTTTGTTAGAAAATTGTCCATCCATATCTTCACTAATGCGATTAAATATTCTCGATTCCTCTGGGAAGTTTTCCTTATTAATATCAGGATTCTTATAGTTGAATATTTCCTTTATTATGCTTTTATAGTCCGTTTCGGATTTCATTAAAGCCCAACTCTTTTTTAGTCTATAATATTGTATCTGTTCAAGGTCAGGTCGAAGAATAGTGGTCATTTGGTTAAAGCGATTTATTGTCGAGTAGATAAGTTCTAAACGGAGTACGCCAACAAATAGAATTAAATTAAACAGAAAGGTTATGAATAAAAACACTTTGTCGGAAGTCACTGGATTCTTGTCCAATACATTGTCAACAATTGGGATGCTCGGATTAAAAACATCTAGGAGCATAATTTCAGAACCAATGAAAACAAACATAGTCATAAGAAATAATGACAACATTGCTGCTCTGTTATTAAGATTCGTTGCTGCTAATTTATAATAGGAGTCAACGTACCAAGGCCATATCTTCTCTAAAAAATTATTCACCCTAGTCTTTATTGGTTTGGATAGCAGAAGTAGGAAAGGAGTGTAAATGATGTTGTCTAACAATTTAGCAATGATTAATTCCATTTCTCTTGTTTTAATTTTTTAGATATTTCGTCACCCGCTTGCCTATAACTTGTTTATATCCGATATAAACTATCGGATATCCACCCAAAATTAGATAGATAACCGATAAAGTGCTTCGGTTTATTCATTTTCAAATATAACTAAAAAACAGTTACTACAAATCATTATCCGTCAGCTGACGGATTTATGTTTTTTAAAAATATTTCACCAAACCACTTCCGAATTCGTTTAGGTTTATTCCGTCGAAGTTGCCCGAACTCATTAAAAGCAATACGCTGTTGTCCCAGTTTTTGTTTTTTAGCAATTCAAATAATTCGTTGGAGTGGTTAAAAACCGTTATGTTTTTCGAGCCAAAAGCCTGTTTTACTTCTTCGGGGGTAATGGGAGCCAATTTTTTGTGTGCTAAGGTGTGGTTGCTGTAATACACATAAGCTTCGTCGGCAGTTTCCATGCTGTTGTGGTACTCTTTTAAAAAAGTTGCGTTTAAGCTGCTAAACGTGTGTAATTCCATACAGGCAATTAATTTACGGTTGGGGTATTGTTGTTTTACCGCAGCAGTAGTTGCTTTTAATTTCGATGGCGAATGGGCAAAATCTTTGTAAACCGCAGTTTTGTCGTTTTTAGCAATCAGTTCCAATCGTTTTGCTGCACCTTTAAAGCTTTGTATGGCTTCGTAAAATTGTTCGTCGCTAATTTTTAGCTGATTACAAACCAAACGAGCTCCTTCCATATTCTGTAAATTATGGTCGCCAAAAATCTCTAACGGAATTTTATTGCCACTTATTAAAACAGAAGTAATTCCATCTTCAATCACGTTTTCAGGAGTTTGGTAACCAATTCGGTCAATGCTAGGATTTGGAGTCATCAAAGCCACTTTGTTAACTTCGGGGTCGGCTTTGCAATAAATTAACGTGCCGTTTTTCTCAATCAACGAAACAAAGGTGGAGAATTGCTCCACATAGTTTTCGAAAGTCGGAAACACGTTGATATGATCCCAGGCAATACCGCTAATTAAAGCAACGTGTGGGTGATAAAGGTGAAACTTTGGGCGTAAATCAATAGGAGAGGAGAGGTACTCATCGCCTTCCAAAACAATAATTTTGGCATCGGTAATTTTAACCATGGTTTCAAAACCTGCCAATTGAGCTCCAACCATGTAATCGAAATCTATTTTACAATAACTAAGTACATGCAACACCATCGAAGTAATAGATGTTTTACCATGACTACCACCAATAACCACACGCTTTTTGTTTTTCGATTGTTCGTAAATGTATTCAGGATAGGAATACACTTTTAAACCTAATTGTTGTGCTTTTACCAATTCAGGATTGTCTTTTCGGGCATGCATACCGAGTATAACGGCATCAATATCCGGTGTAATGCGGCTTTCGTCCCAACCAAATTTATCGGGCAACAAACCATAACTAGCAATTCTGCTTTTGCTGGGTTCAAAAATCTCGTCGTCAGAACCTGTTACATTAAATCCTTTTTTGTGTAAAGCAATGGCTAAATTGTGCATGGCACTTCCGCCAATAGCTATAAAATGTACTCTCATGGTGTGGTTTTGTTTTTGGCTAACTTACAGTATTATCGTGTGATTAAATGGGAGTGGGGATTTCAATTTTCAACAAGGTATTGTTATTAGTACGGTGCTTTTAATTCATCTTATTTTATAAAGGAAAATTAACCGCTAAGAATTTTAAGCTCTCGCAAAGAAAAGAAGAAATAAAATTTGCGTGAATCTGTGAAATCTGCGAGAAACAAAAAAAAATCTGCGGTTCTCTGCGTAAAACTCAGCGTTCTCTGCGGTTAAACTTTTAAAATATTTTACAAAAAAGGAGTTAAAATAGCTAATTTTGACGAGTAAAAATTCTACATATGAAAATACATTCTTTAAACACTGGCAATTTTAAATTAGATGGAGGAGCCATGTTTGGTGTTGTTCCTAAATCGTTGTGGAATAGAACTAATCCTGCTGATAGCAACAACATGTGCGAGTGGAGTATGCGTTGTATGTTAATTGAAGATGGAAACAAGCTCACGTTGATTGACAATGGCATGGGAACCAAACAAGACGAGAAATTTTTTAGTCATTATTACCTTTTGGGTAACGACACCTTAGAAGGAAACTTAAATAAATTAGGCTTTAGTACCAACGATGTTACCGATATGTTTTTAACGCATTTGCATTTCGATCATTGCGGAGGTGGTATAAAATGGAACAACGATAAAACTAAATTTGAAGCTACTTTTAAAAATGCAACCTATTGGAGCAATAGCAAACATTGGAAATGGGCTACAGAACCCAATCAACGAGAAAAAGCATCGTTTTTAAAAGAAAACATTATGCCCATGCTCGAACTCGGTCAGCTTAAATTTACTGATAAACAAAGCTTTAGTTACTTTGATATTTTAATGGTGGACGGGCATACCGATGCACAAATGCTCCCACACGTTAAATATAAAGGTAGAACGGTGGTTTTTGTGGCAGATTTAATACCTTCTGTCGGGCATATTCCCTTGCCTTACGTGATGGGTTACGATACACGTCCATTATTAACCATGAACGAAAAAGCACTATTTTTAAACGAAGCTGCCGACAACCAATATGTGTTGTTTTTTGAACACGATTCGGTAAACGAATGTTGTACGGTGCAGCATACCGAAAAAGGAGTAAGGCTAAAAGAAACGTTTAAGTTTAATGAGTTGTTTGGTTAAAAAGTAAGACACTAATTTCACGAATTAAATAAAACACATTAAGTGTTTTGGATACAATAAAATTGGTGTAATTCGTGTCAAAAATGGATTTAACAAATTAATAAATGAGTTTAATAAATAGTTGTGTTTTTGTACTGTTTTTGGTGGGAAATGGATTATTTGCACAACAAACCTCTGTTGTTATAAAAAGCAGCCAAGAAAACAAGTTGTTTCAAGCAAAAATGAACAATTTTTTGTTGAACAAAACTCCAGTAAACAATTTAAAAGTAACAGGATTAGTTCCGCTAGGAAAATACTTTTTAGAAGTACAATTTGAAAACGATACCATCATTTTTATCCCGCCAAATGGCGGGACTGTAAATATTATTGATGTTGGGTTTTATCATTTGTATGTGGTTAATGAAAAAGGCATTCACTTAAAAAAAATAGCTCCCGATTTTGAAGATGTAGAAACCAACCAATTAACAGTAAAATTTGGTGCTACGGCAATAGTAAAAGTAGATACCATTTTAAAAACGGATTCCGTTTTAATTGATACCACCGAGCATTTCCAAATGCCCGATTACAAAGGTAGAATTGGTTGCCCTTGGCCCATAAAAGACGATGATTTTGCCAATTTTAAAATTAACCTAAACAACCAACGCTTAGAAGACGATAAACTACAATTTGCAAAAGATTATTTAACCAACCTTTGTTTAACAGCCAAACAAGTAGTAGAAGTGCTATTGGTTTTTGAGTACGAAGAAACCAAACTCGATTTTGCTAAATTTATTTATTCAAGAACATTCGATTTAGATAATTTTATAACAGAAATACGCCCTCGTTTTAAGTTTGAAAACAGTTTGGATCAATTGAAACAGGAGTTTAAAATTGTGGAAAAGAAGTAGAAAATACTGTAACTGTTCGAAGTCGGAAGTCGGAAGCCAAAATGGTAAGATTATTTTGTCCCAATTCATAAGTACACAAGTCAAAAAAAAAGAGCCACGCAAAAGCGTGGCTCTTTTTTTTGTAGTTAGGTTGTTTAGTTTTTACCACCCAACATCAGTAATTCGTTTACCACAATTTCAGTAACGTATTTTTTGTTGCCGTTTTTATCGTCGTAACTTCTACTTACCAATTTACCTTCAACAGCAATTTCGTTTCCTTTTTGTAAATATTTCGAAATTACATCTACTGTTTTCCCCCACGCAACCAAGTTGTGCCATTGTGTTTCTTTAATTGTTTCGCCTTTAGCGTTTTTGTAACTTTCGTTGGTTGCTAACGAAAATTTAGCCAGTTTTTTACCCGACTCTAAGTTAATAATTTCAGGTGTGTTACCTAAGTTTCCGATTAACTGTACTTTGTTTCTTAATGTGCTCATGACTTTAAAATTTAATTGGTTTAACATTTTTTCGATTTATTCGATGGAGCAAAGTAATGACACAAAAAATACCTCATTCGGTTAATAAATAATTGCTTTCGTTTATTGTTGTTTAAAATCGTTTGTAGTCGTTTGTAAATGAATAATTTTTTTGTATATTTGGATTGTAATTTACAATCCAAATGGATAAAAAAACTTGTATGGAATGTGGTGAACCTTTTGTTGGTAGGTCTGACAAAAAGTTTTGTTCCGATGCTTGTAGAAATGCTCACAACAACCAAGTAAATAAAGACGACAAGAATTTTATTAGAAATACCAACAACCAATTGCGTAAAAATTGGCGAATTCTTGAAGAGCTAAACCCTACAGAAAAGCATAAAGTAACCAAAAAACAATTGAGTGTTAGAGGTTTCGATTTTAATTTATTTACCAATATTTATACCACCAAAGAGGGTGCTACATACTATTTTTGCTACAATCAAGGGTACTTGTCGCTCGAAAACGATTATTATCTTTTAGTTAAAAAAAGCACCAACGAATAACATCTTTATTCTTGCTATTAAGAATTGAGTGTTGATAAGTCTAAATGTACACAAGGTAACTTTTTAAAGAAAAACTCGTTATTTTATGGATATGAAACGATTTTCAATACATATTATTCTTATTTCTTTGCTGTTACTAACAGCTTCTTTTTATATTCCTCGTGTAGAAAAAGTAGAATTAACTACTGTTACTGGCTTAAATGATACCATTAATTATAATTTTATTAAAACCAGTCAGCTTTATGCTGAACGTTGGGACACCTTAAGTCAACCAAATTTTTGGAGAACGTTAATGAATATGCATCACGATTCTGCATTAATTAATATTGGCTCTACTCGTCAAATTATACAAAAAGTTGCCATTAAAGATTGGAACAAACAATCTGATATAGATAAAGATTGCTTTAGAGATAGTGTGCGTTGTTATTACCTAATGCCAGAAGAAACTAAAATTTTTGTAACTACAGGTAGAAAATTCTTTTACGATTTTGATAAGGTAATGCCAATAATTAGTAAAGGAATAGAAATTTTTAACGAAAATAATGTAGACCCTTTTTACGCTCAAGCCATTTTATTAATCGAAAGCCCTAATAAACTTCAAAAATCAAATGTTGGTGCTTATGGCTCTTTTCAAATCATGAAAAAAGTAGCAATAAACATGGGCTTAAAAGTGAATAAATATGAAGATGAACGAAAAGATTTTGATAAATCAGCATGGGCTGCAGCAAAATTAATTCGAACCATTTGTATTCCAGAACTCAATAAAATTTTAGACGATAAGTGTATTGAATATAACCCCACAGATATTTGGTATCGACTAATGGTTATGCATGTTTACCACGCTGGTGCTGGAAATGTTAAAAAAGCAATGGATGTGATAAACCCTGAAGTTGGAAACATGGAGCTAATTACAAAAATGTGGCAGACTGAAGCGGGTGGTTTTAGAAATGCATCACAAAATTACTCCCAATTGGTTTTAGCAAGTATGCTCGAATTAGATGATATCATCAACAATCGACGTAGCTCACTTTTTACACTCAACGGCGAATAATCGCTAAAAATTTAAAATCCAAATTATTTTTTTTGGTGTTATGCCAGAAAAAAAGCACCTTTGTTTATGTTTTATGACATAAATCATGATGCATATTTTTAAATAATAGTACTATTGAAAAATATTTTTAAACCACCAAAATGAGTAACCAAAACGAATTAATCGAAAAAATTAACGAGAAATACACTAAGATGGGGTTAGACCCTGAGGCTTTTTATAAAGGATTATTGTATTCAAAACCAATCAATTATTGGGATTATATTGAAGTAGAATCGTTGTTGAGTTTACAAAAACCTAGAACTGATTATCCTGATGAAATGGTTTTTATCATGTATCACCAAGTTACCGAATTGTTGTTAAACATGATGATTCACGAAATGAATCAAGTTTGCAATTCAGTAGATATTAAAGCCGATTTTTTTATTGAAAAATTGGGTAGAATGAATCGTTACATCCAAATGTTAGCAAATTCGTTTGATGTAATGCGTTTGGGTATGGATCCAAAACAATACAATGAGTTTCGATTTTCATTAACTCCGGCAAGTGGTTTCCAATGTGCTTCGTTTAGGTTTGCCGAAATTTGCTCCACGGATATTGAAAACCTTGCTGATACCAGAATCAAAAACAACCTTCCAGCAAATTACGATATGGCATTTTTATTCGAAAATATTTATTGGCAGGCAGCAGGAAAAGACCATAAAACAGGTAAAAAATCGTACTTACTTAATTTATTTGAACAAAAATATTTAGACAAGTTTATTGCAATGGCGAACGAATATAAAACCAAAAACATTTGGCAGAAATATAGTTCGATGTCGAAAAACGATAAAAAAAATCCAACATTAATTCAAGCACTTAAAGAGTTAGATATAGAATTTAATATTAAATGGCCTTTGGTTCATTTAAGAGCTGCCGAACAGTATTTAGATAATGGAAGTAAAGTAATTGAAGCTACAGGTGGTAGCGATTGGAAAAAATATTTACATCCGATGTATCAAAAAAGAGTATTTTTTCCAGGTTTGTGGTCGGTAGATGAATTAAACAATTGGGCAAAAGATTACAAGTAGTTTAGTTATTACTTCTTTTTTAAAGGAGTTAACAGGTGTTCTAAACCATTTATTCTTATTTCAAGCATGGTTTCTAATAGCATACCTAATTTCCCTTTAGGGAAACCTTTTTGTTTGTACCAAATCAAATAAAATTCAGGAATGTTACAAATCAATGTGCCTTTGAATTTACCATAAGGCATTTGAAAGCTAACCAATTCCAACAACAGCTTAGGATTTCCTTCATTTAATTCCTTCATTAGCTTTTTTCTAAGACTAACTATAAAAAAAAGGCTGTCGTTAAACAGCCTTTAGAGAATATAGTTGTTGTGTTATTAAAATTTATAACCCAATAAAAATACTACACAACCCGAAGATGTTACATTTTCGGATCCTGGTAAAATATATGTAATGTAAACTGGAGCGGAAGTTTCGGGGTCGTATGAATACAAACCCTCTTTGTTGTTTTTACTTTTTGAAGCATATAATAATGTTCTATTGCTTCTACCCATAGGTTTATCATAAATATATATTTCTAAACCAGGAGTAGTGGATGCATTAAACAATAAACGATATTTTTCACTTGAGAACAAAGGAACTTCAATCTCTTTACCTTGTTTTTCTGCTTTAAAAGTAAACTTGGTAATGTTCGACGAATCGTATTTGTAAACAGGCATTAAAAATGGTTTTAATGTGGCTTTTAACCCAGTTGCATCACATTCAACAGTTTCTTGTGCAATTAAGGAAGAAAAAGAAACTATCGAAAGAGCAACTACTATAAATTTAATTAACTTTTTATTCATGACTTTTTATTTTTGTTTAAGGTATTAATGAGTGCTTCGCAGTTCATAATTTTTATCCTTTAATTATATTGTTACGTATTTCTGTTACCATCACCTTTAAAGCTTCAATCTGTTCTGGAGTTAAAGTGCTATTGGCAGTATCGTTAACTGATTTAAAACCACCTTCAATTTTCTCAAGAGAAGCTATTAAATCGTTGTATTCATTTTCTTGGTTCGCTTGTTTTACTGCTCCTATAATGTTTCCGATAATAATAGCTTGTTCTGATAAACGATTGGTAATTTTTTCAGAATTATTTTTATTACTGTTTAATGCTAAATACATCGATTCTATCCAAGCACCAGCAAAAATGATTGAGCCAGTATAACTAGCTCCATTTTCATCCAGATATTCATCCATTTCCATTTGCATATCAGCCATAATAGTAGTTAAGGAATCCTGATTACCAACATTTTTTTCTAAACGTTCAGCAACTCCAGTGCTGTTAAACACATCTGTCATCCATATTTTTTCAGACATCTGACGTAAAGCACCCAAATAGTTAATAGATTCTTGTGTTTGATTATTGGTGATTGAATAAGCCATATCTGCTGCATAAACACCAAAGTTTAATTTTTGAGTAGTTTTTGAATTGTAAACACTCACATTTTCTTTAGTATTGGTTAAACCGCCAACGTATTCTAATCCTGCATTTTTAAACAAGCTAACAATTTGTAATGGAGATGGTAGCATGTAAGAAACTTCTTCTGTAATTTCTTCGGTAGTTTCTTCAGTAACTTCTTCAGCTTCGTGGTTCCCACCACAAGAGTACATTAATGCACTAATTACAACCAAAGAACAAAGTAATTTAAATGATAATTTTTTCATAATGGATTTAGATTAATATTAAAAATTTATGTAAATAAATGAAAATTAAATGGTTTGAGCAAAAATAATTATTGACATTTAAACTTGAATCACACCTACATTAAATGGTTTTTCGATGGGAGCATTATTTGCAGCCTCTATTCCCATCGAAATCCATGTTCTGGTATCTAAAGGATTAATGATAGCATCTGTCCATAATCGAGCAGCACTGTAATAGGGAGAAATTTGTTCGTCGTATCTATTTTTAATAGTGTTGTACAATTCAGCTTCTTTTTCAGGAGTAATCATTTCTCCTCTCGATTTTAATGCAGCCACTTCAATTTGCAACAATGTTTTTGCAGCCGAAGCACCACTCATCACCGCTAATTGAGCCGATGGCCAAGCAACAATTAATCGTGGATCGTATGCTTTTCCGCACATGGCATAGTTTCCAGCACCGTAAGAATTACCTATAATAATGGTAAATTTTGGAACAACAGAGTTGGCTTGAGCATTGACCATTTTAGCCCCATCTTTAATTATTCCTCCATGTTCAGAACGTGAACCTACCATAAAACCGCTTACATCTTGTAAAAATACCAATGGAATTTTCTTTTGGTTGCAATTCATTATAAATCGTGCTGCTTTATCAGCAGAATCGGAATAAATTACTCCTCCAAACTGCATTTCTCCTTTTGCCGATTTTACTACAATTCGTTGATTAGCAACAATACCAACCGACCAACCCTCGATTCGTGCATAACCGCAAACAATGGTTTTACCAAAATCTTCTTTGTATTCATCAAATTCGGAATTATCAACCAACCTGTTGATAATATCTTTTATATCGTAAGGTTTTTCTCTGGTTTCAGGTAAAATTCCAAAAATTTCTTTTTCTTCCAATTTTGGTTGTTGAGCTTTGATTCGATTAAATCCCGCTTTGTTGGCATCACCAATTTTGCTCATTATTTTTTTTATGCGGTCTAAGCAGTCCTTATCGTCTTTACATTTATAATCAGTAACTCCCGAAATTTCGCAATGTGTTGAAGCTCCACCCAAAGTTTCATTATCAATGGTTTCTCCAATAGCTGCTTTTACTAAATACGAGCCAGCCAAAAATATAGATCCTGTTTTGTCAACTATCATGGCTTCATCACTCATAATGGGTAAATAAGCACCTCCTGCAACACAACTTCCCATAATAGCAGAAATCTGAGAGATTCCCATTGCCGACATTTTTGCATTGTTTCTAAAAATTCTTCCAAAGTGTTCTTTATCAGGAAAAATTTCATCCTGCATGGGTAAAAAAACTCCAGCACTATCTACTAAATAGATAATTGGTAATTTATTTTCCATCGAAATTTCTTGTAACCTTAAATTCTTTTTGGCTGCAATAGGAAACCATGCCCCAGCTTTTACTGTGGCATCATTTGCCACCACAATACATTGCCGACCACTTACATAACCAATAACTCCAATACTACCACCTGCGACACAACCACCATATTCCTTATACATTCCTTCGCCAGCAAAAGCAGCAATTTCAATTCGTTTGGCTTTAGGATCTAACAAATAATCAATACGTTCTCGAGCCGTTAATTTTCCCTTTTCGTGTTCTTTTTCAATTCTGCTTTTTCCTCCACCTAAATAAACCTGTTCTAGTTTCCTATTCAATTCAGAAACCATCATTTTATTTACATCTTCGTTTTTGTTGAAATCTAAATTTTCTTTTTTTGCCATGATATTTCTTTAAGAGTTCAAATATAATATTATATCAGGCTATTTAAAAGAAAATTGCGGTTAGGATTTTAAAACATTTTTGGATAAATAAAGAAATTTTTATTTCCAATTCCTTGAATGATATGCTTCCAATCATCAATATCTAATTCAATTTTGACAATACTACAAGTAGGAATATAGTCAATAAAATCATCAGTTAAATAATTAGATAATTGAGTTAGGGTAGGGTTGTGTCCAATTAAAACAATGTTATTGAAGTTGTTGGGTATTTCATTTAATACTTGTAAAATTTGTGGTAACGAAGAATGATAAATTCGTTCATCAAATATAATTTTTCCTATATCGTAGCTTATTGCCGTAGCAATTATTTTGGAAGTTTCTGTTGTCCTTTTGGCTGGGCTACTTATAAAATAATCAGGATTACACCCCAACTCTTTTAATTTGTTAGCCATAAACGGGGCATCTTTTTTACCTCTTTCGTTAAGTGTTCTCGAAAAATCGTCTAAATCAGGATTGTCCCAACTGGATTTTGCATGCCTTATTAGATGAATTAATTTCATGTTTCGACGAAATTAAAAAAAAGTTCGATAAAATTTTTTAGTTTCGATAAAAGTTGTATATTTGTAGACGAAAACAATAAATACTTCGATATATGTTAATAGTTGTTTTAATAGTTGCAGTTCTTTTAATCTTAATCTTTGGATTAAGAGGTGAAGGAAGTTCTTATGGAAATAGTATAAATGATAACCTAAAGAACAAATTGAAGATAAACGATAAAAATTATTTTTTATAGTTATCGATTAAATTGTACCCCCCTTTTTAGATAAGTTTTATGTTAATTAAAAGTCCAGATGCAGAAGCTCTGGACTTTTTTTTATTGATTTTTTTTGTTAAAAAAAGTTAAAAGTA
This sequence comes from uncultured Vicingus sp., assembly GCA_964371285.1. GTDB lineage: Bacteria > Bacteroidota > Bacteroidia > Flavobacteriales_E > Vicingaceae > Vicingus. The sequence goes on from CAYJMI010000005.1 coordinate 53,894, forward strand.
GAAACAGGTGTTTGGTCTTCATTTCTTTTACTAACTTTACTTTATAAATAGATGAAATACAGATTTATTCATATCCTTTTATTTTTTTTAGCTTTTAATCAATTGAAAGCACAAGAAACTACACTACCTCTAGAGGATGATTATGTTTTACCTTTTGATTCACTGAAGACTAAAGACAGAATGCACGTTCAGTTTTCTACGGGTGTTGGAATGTCGTATTCTAATAATCATGGAAGTTCAACCAGTATGTATTACAGTCCGAGTGTTAGTTATTCGGTTTCTCCAAAACTAGAGGTAAGTGGTGGAATGACATATATAAATAGTGAGGTATCGAACTTTAGAACGATAAACGATTTTGGCTACCGACCATTTTCAGGAAATATTTCTCAATACTATACTCAAATTGCAGCAAGGTATCAGTTAAACGAACGTTTAAAAATTGGAGGAAGTGTATTTTACAACATGACCGAATTTAATTCAACAGCATTTACTCAAAATAAACCCACTTCTTCTTTTGATAGAGTAGGGTATTCTGCTTTTTTTGAATACAAAATTAGCGAAAACACCTATCTGCAAGGCGAAATTAGAATAAACGATTCGAATCGAAATTTTTTCAATAATTCTTTCGGAAGTCAAGGTTTCTTTTATCAAGATTCACCCACATTTGGTTCTCCTTTTGGAAGATAGTTTGTACATTGTTTGGTATTTTTACCAAGTATCAATTAATTAAACATGCTCATTTTACTTTCTCCTGCCAAAAAACTTAGCACTGACGGTGATAAATTGGCTGATTTTACATCGCCTAAATTTACCAATGAGTCGGGTGAATTGATGAAAGAGTTACGTAAATATTCTCCAAAAAAACTTCAACAATTAATGAAGGTAAGTAAAGATATAGCAGAACTAAACGTTGAGCGATATGCTAAATGGACTGAAAATCATGATTTAGAAAATGCTAAACAAGCAATTTTAACCTTTACCGGTGAAGTTTACAATGGGTTAAATGTTTCTTCATTCTCTGCAAATGATTTTAATTATGTGCAAGAGCATTTAAGAATTTTATCTGGATTGTATGGAGTGCTAAAACCACTCGATTTAATTCATGAATACCGTTTAGAAATGGGAACCAAGTTAAAATTTAAAAAGAACACAAACCTCTATACTTTTTGGGGCAACAAAATTGTAAATGAGTTAAACGATACGTTAAAAACACACCAAAATAAAACGATTGTAAATTTAGCTTCTACCGAATATTTTAAAGCCGTAAATGTCAAAAAGCTGAAAGCCGATATGGTTACACCAATATTTAAAGATGGCAAAAATGGTGAATACAAAGTGGTAATGATGTATGCCAAAAAGGCAAGGGGAATGATGGCAAATTACATCGTAAAAAATCGAATTGAAAATGCTGAGGATTTGATTAGTTTTAATACTGAGGGATATTTTTTTAACCCAAAATTATCAAACGAAAAAGAATTGATTTTTTATAGGAATTAATATGATTTCAACACCACCACCACATTATACCATAATTTTTTTTATTTTCTCTCTATCAACATTCTAAACGAAACCACAGGAATCATGGTAGGTTTGATGTCGTAACGAGAACTTCTAATGTCGTTCCATAAAATGGGCATCACACCAACATTTAGGTTATAACGAGTTCTAATGATAAACTTAAACCCAAGGGCAGCTGTTAAAATACTGTAATTGGTAAAATAATACCCATCAACCATTACATAAATTTTTTTTTTGATTTGGTTTTGTAACCCAAAACTGATGACATGAGCGTAAAATTCTCTACGGTCATTAAAAATATCAATGGAACTCTTTATGTAATAAAAACCTGTTCCGATAGAAATGTTATTTTGATGGTTGCCTAATGTAAAACAAGCATCGGCACCAGTAAATAATATATTGGTATCTTTTATAGAAGCCGTAAAATCTCCAATTGATGCAGAAAAAGCTAGTTTTTGATTTTCATCAATATCAATACTTTGTTTTATAGAACCTATTAAAGAGCCAAAAAGTGAAGTGTTTATCGATATATTGGTATGGTCGGTTAAGCCATACGTTCCTTTAAAAAACATAATATCGTTACTGGCTAATCTAAAATCTCGTTTTGTTAAGGTAAATGCAGTAGGAGAAATAAAGTAACTGGTATAATCGGGATTACTTATTTCGTAAATATCTTTTTTATCTTTCAGCCCACGTTTTGATGTTCTAGAATTCTTATCCTTTAAAACATAATCTTCTTCTTGGGCATTGCATAAAGTGAAACTAAACAAACACAAAATAAGAACTATAAAAGAGTTTAAGTTCATCTTAGTTTAAACTAGGGTCTTCAGGAAAATTAGAGAGCATCGAATATTGAGGTCCCATTTTTTGAAGTGCTGTTTTCCAAAAATGTTCTTGTTTAAAATCAGTAATAGAAAATTTGTTCAAATCAGAAATAATCCATGAGTTGCTTTTAACCTCATTGTTAATTTGGGGATAATCCCAACCTGAATAACCAATAAAAAACATTACTTCATGCGGGAAAATTTGTTGGTTAGCGACCATTTGTTTGAGTTGATCAAAATTACCCGACCAGTATAAATTATCTACAATGTGTTCACTCTCGCTAATTATTTCACCTTGAGTATGGATGTAAAACAAACTATCAGTTTGTACTGGCCCACCCATAAATATTGGAGCATCAAATGTTGGAAAATCTTTTAATGTATCATTAATCGAAATATTTAATGGTTGATTTAAAATAAAACCCAAAGAACCTTCTTTTTTATGTTCTGTTAAAAGTACCACAGAACGTTTAAAATAAGGGTCAATCATAAAAGGTTCTGCAATAAGTAATCGCCCTTGTTTAAGTTTAAGTTTGTTTAGCATTGATACAGAATAACCTAATGGATTTAAGCTCATTTGAATGATTTTGTCCTATAAATTTAATTAAAAAAATTTGTTTGCTAAATAATTATGTTAAATATTTAGTTTTGTAAAACATTAAACCATTTAAAATGGAAGATTTACGAAATTATTTAAACGGAATAAGAAGAGATTTTGCAAATAAACCTTTAAATGAAAATGCTGTACATAAAAATCCTTTTTTGCAATTTTCACATTGGTTTGAAGAAGCAGTTAATGCACAATTATTAGATCCTTATGCTATGCATGTTTCTACCGTTGATGCTGCTGGACAGCCACATTCTAGAGTGGTGTATTTGAGAAATATTAGTGAAGAAGGTATGATTTTTTACACCAATTACAACAGTCAAAAGGCCGAAAATATAAGTAATTCAAACAAAATTGCCATTACTTTTTTTTGGGTGGAGTTAGAACGTCAAATTAGAGTGGAAGGATTGGTTTCTAAAGTTAGTAATGATTTGTCGGACAAGTATTTTGCAGCCCGACCAAGAGAAAGTCAAATAGGAGCTTGGGCATCTAACCAAAGTGAAACGATAGGCAGTAGGGAGGAATTAGAAAAACAGGTTGAATTTTACAATGAAAAGTTTAAAAATATGGAGGTTCCTCGCCCTCCTTACTGGGGTGGATACATTGTTAATCCAGTAAAATTTGAATTTTGGCAAGGTCGCCCCAACCGGTTACACGATAGATTGATTTACAGTAAAACTAAAATTGACTGGGAAATTTCGAGGGTAGCACCGTAAATGAGTTCACAGTCCTCAGTCTTCAGTATTTTTTGTTGACTGAGAATTGACCCCGATAGCTATTTGGGGTGGACTATTTTCCCTCTATTTTAACATGTTTAAGTGTTAACAAGTTGATAGGGTTTATTCCTAAATCAGTAACATTAGCTTGTATTAAACGAACTACTTCATCGTAATATAAAGTTACAACAGGAGCTTCTTCAATCAATATTTTATCCATGTCGCGATAAAGCCTGTAACGAATGCTATCATTTGTTTCTGATTGTGCTTTTTCATACAATTTGTCGAATTCGAAATTTTTAAATTGTGTGTAGTTGGGTCCGTGCGGGGTAAAGTTTTTACTATAAAATAATGCTAAATAGTTTTCTGCGTCAGGATAGTCAGCTATCCATGATTTTCTAAAAAAGTTTAATTTTGAACGTGCAACTAACTCACGTTGGGTAGTTGCTTGTAAAATTTCTACTTTTACTTTAATACCTATTTCACCTAATTGGTGCTGAATAAACTCACATAAATCAACATAACCCATGGTGGTAAATAAAGTAATTTCTGGCAAGTTTTTCCCGTTTGGAAAACCGGCTGCAAATAATAATTCTCTCGCTTTTTCCGGATTGTAGGTGTAACCTTTTACCTCTTCTTCGCTGTATGAAGGTAAGCCTTTTGGTATAAATCCTGAATGAGCTGGAGTTCCAATATTTTTCCTCAAATAGGCTATCATTTGATCTCTGTCAAAACCGTAATTGATGGCTTGGCGGACTAATTTCTTTTTTAATGGACTGTTTGCAACAATATCTAACTCATCATTTACCAAAATTCCTAAATATTCAGTATTCAAATAAGGGTGAGTTAACATGGTAATTTGTTCTTCGTATTTTTGTTTCAATTTACCATCAGCAGTAAATATTTCTTCTTTATAACTACCCTCTCGTCCTGAAACAAAATCCAAATCACCATTTAAGAATTTCAAAAACTCAACTTCTTCATCTTTAATAAACGTAATGGCAACAGCATCTAAATAGGGTAAAGAGTTGCCTTTTTCGTCTTTTTCAAAATAAGTTTCGTTTTTAACAAAAACCATTTTATTCCCTTCATCCCACATTTTAAATTGAAAAGGACCAGTTCCAATCGGATTACTAGAGTAGTCATTTTTATAATATTCAACAATTTCGTGAGGGACAACAGCACAATATTGCATGGTTAAAATTCCCAAAAAAGGAGGGAATGGTTGTGTTAAGTGAATTTTTAAGGTAGTATCGTTTACTGCTTCAAATGGAGAATAGTTATGTTGTTCGTCGAATGCCAGATTGTTGAATACCCATGCACCAGGTGAAGCAACTTTTGAATCAATAATCCGATTAAAACTATATACAAAATCGGAGGCAGTTACTTTTCTGCCTTTTGCGTTTTCAAACAATTTGTGGTCGTGGAAATAAACATTGTTTTTGAGGTAAAAAGTGTAGGTCATACCATCTTCCGACAATTCCCAACGATTGGCCAAACAAGGTTCAATGTTTAATTTGTCATCCATTTGTACCAGTCCGTTATATAATTGGTTACATGCCCAAATATTTTCTATATTTCTAGAAAAAGCTGGGTCTAATGATGTTATTCCTGCCGATTCGTTGTAATGAAATATTTTTTTACCGGCAGTTTTATCAGATGAACCACTTCCACCACAAGAGAAAAGTATAATGGTAATTACTACAATTAAGAAGGTTTTAATATATTTCATAACATTACAATTTTTATATGGTAATGTTAATCAATTGAAATGCAGATTTTACGGAGTTGTAATTGTTGTTTTCAACACTTTTTTTAACATTTAAGCCAATTATTTGAAAACAAAATATTTTTGCAGTGTATAATTGTAAAAAATAGCAATAACAGCAGCGGTAATAATTTTTGAAATGGTATAATTTATATGAATTGTTTCAGTTAAAATAAATACGAAACTAGAGTTAAAAATTAAACTTCCTAATGAAATCAATGCATATCTATAAACTTGATGTTTAAACTTATTTTGAGCATTTGTAAAAGCCCAATACCTACAGAGATTAAAATTTACAATTGCACCAGCTAAAGCACCTAGTACAGTTGAATAAACATACCAAATATTAAATACTTCGGTAAGAAAAATTAAGATTGAAAAATCAATCGCAGTTGCAATAATTGCAGCACTTTGAAACTTAAAAAATGAAATATGCCATTTATTTTTCTTCATAAAAAAAAGTAGATAATAATTTGAAGAACTATATTTGTATAGATACCAGCTAAAACATCATCTGCCATTACCCCAATTCCGCCATTTAGTTCTTCTAATTTTTTTATTCCGAGAGGTTTAAAAATATCAAATATCCGAAATAAACCAAAAGCAAGGAGTAAATTTAAGTAATTAAATGGGATTAAAAACATAGATATCCACATTCCAACAGCTTCATCAATAACAACTTTCGATGGGTCTTTTCCCCAACTTAATAAAAGTTGATTGGTGGAATAAATACCAATTAAAATGGTGATTAAAATTAGTGCAAAAAATAGGGGAGGGTTATCTAAAACGATTTGAAAATAATCGAATAAAATCAAAATTGCAGCAGCTAACAATGCACCAACAGTTCCGGGTGCAAAGGGAGAATAACCAGTACCAAAAAATGTTGCTATAGTTTTATGAATGAATTTCATATAAATAAGTAGAGCCACAAATTTGTGGCTCTACTAAATAAATTAATCTTCGTAATCTAAACCTAAGAAAGTAATTAATTCTACACCTTGTAAATGACGTAAAGTGTTTTGTAGTTTCATTTCTTGTTGGAAAATATCATGAATGGCACGAACACCTTTTTTTGTTTGTGGCGATTTAAAGAAAAAAGAAAGCCATTCCTGAATACCAGACATGTTTGAACGTTGAGCTAAATCTAAGAATATTGCTAAATCTAAAACAAGTGGAGCAGCTAAAATGGAATCTCTACACAAAAAATCAATTTTAATTTGCATTGGATAACCCATCCATCCAAAAATATCAATATTATCCCAACCTTCTTTATTATCTCCTCTTGGTGGGTAATAATCAATTCTTACTTTGTGGTATAAATCTTTGTATAAATCAGGATGTTTTTCAGGTTCTAAAATATCATCTAAAACACTTAGTTTAGAAACTTCTTTGGTTTTAAAACTTGCAGGGTCGTCTAAAACTGCACCATCTCTATTTCCTAAAATATTAGTAGAGAACCAACCGGCAATTCCTAAGGAACGAGCTTTTAATCCTGGTGCAACAATTGTTTTCATCAATGTTTGCCCAGTTTTAAAATCTTTACCACAAATTGGCACACCATTTTGCTTAGCTAAACTAACCAATGCAGGTATGTCTGCCGAAAGGTTAGGTGCACCATTAGCGTAAGGAACACCTTCTTTTATTGCGGCATAGGCGTAAATCATACTTGAAGGAATGTTCTCATCATTGTTTCTTAAACCTTCTTCTAGTTTTTCGATAGTTTGGTGAACTTCACTTTCTTGAATGTATATTTCGGTAGAACCTGTCCATACCATTACTAATCTGTCGCAATTATTTTTTGTTTTAAAATCACGAATATCTTGTCGTAATTGGTCAGCCAATTCCATTTTAGTGGCTGCTTTTTTAACATTTGGACCGTCTATTTTAGTAACATATTTTTTATCGAAAACAGCTTTCATGGGTTTAATAGACTCCAGCTCAGGTTTTAATTGTTCTAAGGTGTAGCGGTCTAATACTCCAGCATTAACAGCCGATTGATACACATTGTCTTCGAATAAATCCCATCCACCAAAAACGATATTTTTAATATCAGCTAGAGGAATAAAATCTTTTATTAATGGATTATTATCAGAGGTACGCTTACCAATGCGAATAGTTCCCATCTGAGTTGTTGAACCAATGGGTTTAGATATTCCTTTATTTACCGCAAAAACACCAGCAATTAATGTTGTTGCAACTGCACCAAGTCCTGGTAATAATATACCTAATCTACCTTCTGCACTTTTAATAGTTGTTGTCATTTTTATTTTTTATTTAGGGTGCAAAAATACAATTTTGTAAATAACTTCATAAGTTATTAAGTATTAATATTTTTTAATATCTAAAATTCTATAAACCTTTTAAAATCTCTATAGGTTCTGTGGCAAGTGGATTATAAAGAATGGCTTTTTGTAAGGTGTTTTTAGCATCTGTAATATTTCCAAGTGCTATATTTATTTTTCCTAACAATAAATTTGTTTCATAATCAAAAGGATAAATAGGCTGAATTGCTTTCGCATAACCTAGAGCTTGAGTATATTTTTTCCTATTGTACCAAATCAGTGATAATCTATAATTTACGGTGTAATTTTTAGCGTCAATTTTTAAAATTTCCTCGTAAATAGTAACTATTTCGTCCCAATTTCCCAAATAGGACAAAGGATTTACTAGAGCCAATTTAGCTTCAACTGAACTAGGTTTTAAAACAACCGCATTTTTGTAAAATGCTACTGATTTGTTATAATCTGCTTTTGAATAATACAACCAACCTAGGCGTAGGTTTACTTCATAATCATCTTTTGCATATATTTTTTCTAATGCTTTAATAGCTTCATCGTAGTTTTGAGTGTACTCTTTTTCATAACTGGATGAAAATGCAGCTAGTTTTGAGTTAAACAAATCTTGAGCATTAGAGGATAAACTTAATACAGTGAAAGCTGTAAAGAGAACGGAGTTTGCAATTATTTTTTTCATGAGTTTTGGCATTAAAATTTAATAAAATATGAAACTAAAAATAAATTTGATTTATAACGAATGTATGAAAAAGAATCAGTTTTATCTTCCCATTGGTACAACAAACTGATGGTATTATTTCGATTTAAAGGTAAACTCCACTGGACGTTTAATCGGTGATGGATTTTATCGTAAGAATTTACTAATACCGAAGCATTAAACTCAGCCAAGGCAAAATTATCTTTATAAAAATAAGAGGCAAACAATGTTGATTTGCCTAGTTTAATAATAGTAAATGGAGAAACCACACCTTTTATTTTGTCTTTTCCGATAGATTGATAAACGTTCATCCCAATAGAAAATTTCTCATTAAAATATGGTAAAGAGTAGGAGAAAGAAGTTCCAAGTACTATTTTATTTGAGGGTGGAATTAGTGTTTTTTTTATGGTAGAATCCTTATTTACAATGGTGATGATGGTTGGTGACATTCGTTTTAATTTTTCTTCTTTAATTTCTTCCCATTCTAATTCGGTAATGTCGTTATTGCTTTTTTCTAAATTTAATTGAACAAAAGGCGAAATTTTAAAAATTTTAGAGTATTTAGTGATTCCTAAATGAAGAATAGCAACAGTTTGAGCATAATTTCCTATTAATAAATGGTGTTGTTTAAATATTGAATCAACTCTATAATCTCCTGGAAATGAGGGTGGAGTTGATTTTACAAAAGAACTATCGTAATGATAATTAATGGATGCATTATACTGGTAAAAATGACTTGCTACATCAAGCTTCCAATTCCTATTTAATTTAATGGAACTAGCTAAATAATATTGCAACTGTTTTCCATCGCCCCAAATATTTTTTGGCTGATTTATTGAGGTAAAACTTTGATATAGTGTTAGGTTTTTAAGAGGTAAATGCGATAAGCCAACCGATAAATAATTTAAGTTTCCAGCAACTTTTTTGTCGGTTGAAAATTTAATTCCAGCATCCAAATTTATTGAGCCAATTGCTTTCGTGATTTTAGTAGAATCACCAAAAACCTCTTGATGAATTTTACTCATTTGAAAGTAGTTACTGTTTTCTAAAGCAGCATAATACAAATAAGATAAAGTGGTTTCATCGAGCGAATTTTGTCGGTTTGCTTTGCTTAAATATTTTTCAGCTCGGTAAAACATTTTTTTGTGGTAATAAGCTATACCAACTCTTAAATTTAAGTAGAAATAATCGATATTGTTTTTTTCGGCAAGTTGTTTTGTTTCAATTAAATCGTTCCATTTTGCATTCGTAAATTGATAAAAACTCAAACTGTCAATTTCTTGAAAACTAATTTGTTCCTGACCATTTACTTGGAGTTGAAAAGCCAACAGAAATATGACTAATCCTTTGTACATAATACAGCTTTAAATGGTTTAGATGTGTTTTTTAAAGAGAATGAATTTTCATGTTCTTCAGAAATAATGAACTCATAAATGCTTTTAGAAATTTCTTTATTAAAAGCTACGCCAGAACATTTTGTATTAAAAGTAATGTCTGTTGGTTGGTGTGGGTTTTCTGCCGATGTAAAACTAAAATGGTATTTCGACTTTAAATAATGAAAGAAGGGAGCTGTAAAATCGTGAATAAAGTTCAATCCTTTATTAAAACAATCTGTAATAAGTAATTGATCTTTAATTTCAATATTAGGATAATAACCCAATACCACTTTATGTGCTCCTTTGTAAAAATGGTGTAACAATGAATTTGTTTTACCATAAAAATCGGTAAAAAAGAAAACAGTTCCATTATATACAAAATAGGCGGTTGCTCCCGTTCTGTGGCAATACAAATAACTTAAATTACCCGAATCAACAAAAACCTCCCATTTAACTTGTTTGGTTTTATTTGCAACAGTGTAATTCCATGTTAAAATTTTTCCAGGTATCAGATTAAAAAAGTTAGTCAACAATTTTGAAGGCGTTACATTGCTAACCAATTCATTTTCTTTTGGAATATCAAAGGAATGAAACTTGTGAACATTATTTTCAATTGTTAAATAATAATCAATGGGATGAAGTAATGTTTTAGAAGCGATATAAGGTAACGATTGCATTTGAAAGTGTAAATGGGGTTCAGGCGAACGACCGGAACTTCCACAATAGGCAATAATCTGACCTTTATAAACAAAATCTCCTTGTTTTACCTTGAGGCTATTTTTTTTAAGATGACTTAATTTTGAGTATAAATATTCAGTGTGTTTTATCACAATGGTATTGCCCCAATTGTTATCAATATCAACTTGTCCAATTTCATTATCTTCAATACCGTCTAAAACAGTAGCGATAATGCCTGATGAAGGGGCTAAAACAGGTAAGTTAAAACAATAAAAATCGGATGTTTCTAATCCTTCATTTTCGAAAGTTTTACCATTTTCGTTTATCACATCGAAATCGAGGGCATATTTATAATCATCCTTATGTGTGATGCTTCCATTATTGCCTTGTGATATTCTCCAAAACCCTATAATAGGAAGTGAAATGTTTAAATAAGTTTGACTACTGAATCGTTCTAAACTATTAAAATGTTTGTAGTGGTTTTTCTCGGGCGAAAAATGCTGAAGATATACTTTGTATAATTTCGAAACATACTGCCGTTGATTAATTGCGTATAACACCAACAATACTACAATGTTAAAAGGTAAGGAGTACAATGGTAAATTAAAATATTGAAATAAACCATAACTGCCACTAATGATAATGGCTATCATTGGAATACAAAAGAGCAAAAGAATAAACGATCGCTTTGAAGCTACTATAAAAAAACCTCCTAGAGCTATAGAAGTTAAAATAAAATTAAACCCGATATAGGAATAGATGAGTTGTGAAAAATCTGCTTCCATAACCCTGTAAAAAAGAAAGCCTAATGCAAACCCATACAACGACAAAACAAATGAAATCCGAGAGTTTAATAATAATCCAAAAGCAATTATTATTCCTGCTAAATCGTTGTATTGAAATAAAATAGCCCCTAACGACCTAAAGTAAAGATATAGCACATCCGCAAATGGAAAGTAGGATATATACTCAGTAACCGAACTAAAAAGGTAGGGGAAATAAGTAACCAAAGATAATGCGGTTTTTTCCTGTAATTCAAGTGCAGAGAAATTTCTACCACCTAGAATAACTAACCATGTTACCAATAAGAATGGAATACTCAAAAACGGTAACCCTTTAACAGCAAGTTGATTAAAAAACCAAATGGTTAAGAAAAAAGTAAGAATAGACGTGATAACTATTAAAATAAGTAAAGAGGCATTGAATTGATAAAATATGCCAATTGCCACTCCAACCATTGCAGAGTTATAAGTATAGGTTCCGTTTCTTAAGTTTTTATGATCGAAATTAAAAAACAGAGCTGTAGTTTGACTTATTAATACTGCCAAAATTGCTGCAATTCCACCACCAAAGTCGAAAAATGTAACGAGTAGCAGAATTACAGCAAAAATTTTGTTGTTGCTAAAATAAATCTGAGTAAAGCTGTTTAATAAGCCTTCAAACAGGAGTTTAAAATAATATTTTAGTGTAGTGGTGTTCACAGTTATTAGTTTCTAGTTATTGGTTCGCTCCTCTACGAAAGCCCCTCCTTCAGAGGGGTTGGGGAGGCTCTTCCATCTTTTTTACAATTTAAACTTAGCCAAGTGTGCCGGAACTTTTTCGTCTTTTTGAACCGATTCGACCGTTTCTTTTGATTTGATTAAATGAGGTTTTCCGAGTGTATCAATCAATACAATAGCCGGACGTAACGAAATAAACTGCATCGATTGGGTTACGTTATATGCTCCAACACAATGAGCGACTACATGGTTTCCTGCTTTTAATGGTGGCATAGAAATGTTTTCTCGCACAACATCAATATTCATACACATTGGGCCGTACAACGTAGTGTCTTCGGTATGATAGCCCAATTCTTCAACTGGAGTAATTTTATGATCGTACCAAAACGAAGTAAACATTAGATTAACACCAAAATCTAAAATAGTAGCTCTTCTGCCATCCGACAATCGTTTGTTGGCAATAACGGTTCCTAATAAAAATCCTGCATCATCAATTAATGCTCTTCCAGTTTCTAAGTATAAATAAGGCAAATCGTTTTGTTCAAAACCTGCGTTTAATAACGAAGTTGAAATGGCTTCGGCATATTCTGCAATATCTGGAACTGTATCGCTTCCCATGTAATACGAACCTTTTAAGGTGTTTTTCGAAGCAAATCCTCCACCCATATCAATATAAGTGATACTTTTTTTAAATTTTGTTTTAAAATTTATGGCTAAATCGGCCATTTTACTTGCAGCAATCGAATAAGCCGAAGGTGTTAACATAAAAGTACCAATATGGGTATGTAAACCAACCAAATCGAGTAGGTTAGTAGCCATAATTTTATTGATGGCATCCCAAGCCTGACCGTTTTCGTAATTGAAACCAAACCTGTCCCACATCGGATAAATACCCGTGTCCATGTTTACTCTGATGGCTACTTTTGGTTTTTTACTCAAGCCTTTAGCCAATTCATTCAACCGATACAATTCATCTAAATGGTCGATGTGTATGGGCGAATTGTTTTTAATGGCAATTTCTAAATCTTCGTTGGTTTTATCAGGACCATTAAAAATGATTTTATCGCCGGGGACACCATTCATTAAAGCTTTGTTGTATTCAAAAATAGAAACTACTTCTGCCCAAGAGCCTTCTTGATGAAATACATCACAAACAGCGTTTAAATAACAGGTTTTGTACGAC
>CAYJMI010000006.1:0-2682 GCA_964371285.1 uncultured Vicingus sp.
CCGATGCTGCTTATTGGTTTGAAGGTGGAGATACCGGAAAATGGATTTCGAGTTCTTTTTATTTTGCCGAATTACCAAAATGGGTAAACGAAGTAAACCAAAAAAATTCGGCAAATACTTATTTAAGTTCGCCATGGAACACCCTTTTTCCTATTGCTGAATATACTGAAAGTATTGCCGACAACAATCCTTACGAAGGTGTTTTTCAAGGAGAAAAAACACCAACTTTTCCACATAATTTACCTGCTTTACGTGATAGCAACGAAAATTATAGTTTAATAAAAAACACCCCGTTTGGCAACAACATTACCACCGAAATGGCTATTGCAACAATAAAAGGAGAAAATTTAGGTGGTGATTATATTACCGATTTTTTAGCTGTGAGCTATTCCTCCACTGATTATGTTGGTCATCAATATGGACCAACAGCTGTGGAAATTGAAGACACTTATTTAAGGTTAGATAAAAGTTTGGCAGAATTATTTTCTTTTTTAACATCAAAATTTAAAAAAGAAGATATCCTCCTATTTATTACTGCCGACCACGCCGCGGTTGATGTTCCTCAATACTTAATCGACAACCATATTCCAGCAGGTTATTTTGAAAAGAATAAAATGGCTACTGATTTAAAAACGTTTTGTTTAGCTAAATGGAATGTTGCCGATTTAATCGAAAATATTTCGAACGGGCAAGTATTTTTAAATCACGAAAGCATATTAAAAAATAGCCTCAATACCCAACAAATTGAACAAGAAATTGCCAATTATCTTTTAACTTTTGACGGGATTGCCCAAACCTTTACAGCTACCACATTAAAAACCACTTTTTTTACCGAAAATATTCAAGCAACTATTCAACGAGGATTTAATCAAAAACGTTCTGGAGATGTTATTTATGTATTGGCTTCGGGTTGGATAAATGCTGGATATACAACGGGTTGTACACATGGCTCTCCTTATCAATACGATACTCGTGTGCCGTTGCTTTGGTATGGATTTAAAATTCCAACAGGAGAAACCAACAATAAAGTAAATATTACAGATGTTGCAGCAACGGTTGCTGCTCTTTTAAATATAAACGCACCGAGTGCTTGTACCGGAAACCCTATTAAAGAACTAGTAAAATGATAAAATTATTGATTATTCCGATAACTATCGGAGTTGTATTGTTGTTCGCATGTAACGACACCAAGGAAAACCAACCAAGTAATGAGCAACTTTCAAGTGACTCTACACAGCAAGTTTCGACTGAAAAACCTCAACAACCTTCAGACGAACAGAAAGCATTTTTAACTTTTTATCAATCGTTTACAACTGCTGTTGAAAGTAAAAATGCAGCAAAAGTAAATGCTTTTATTGATGAAACTTTTGGTGTTTATTTTATTGAATCGAATGGTGCTATGCCAAGTTTTAGTAGGGTTGATGATGTGGCTAAGTTCAAATCGGTTCATGGTGAATTATTTTTTGCCTTAAATTTTAATAAACTTAATCAACAACCCATTTTTGAAGAGTTGCCTAAGATAATTTGTGATGCTACACCTTACGACAAACAAGGTTGTTTTGCCAAAAAAATAAACCCTTTTGTTAACGATGAGTTTTGGTATGTAACTGATTTAAACGAAAAAGAAAAGCAAGCCATATCGGTATTTGCAGAAAAAATTGACTTTACAGTGGTAAATACCTCAACAGGTAAATTTTACTTTACCAAAAACAGCAGTTCTTGGAAAATTGGTTTTATCGATTTGAGAATACCTTGTGAGGCTTAAAGATTACTTTTTGCCAAGAAATTACACAAACGGTACAATACTCTTGCTCCAACATTGGCATCCCATTCAACATTGCCTACTTCGTTTAAATCGAAACCAATAATTTTTTTGTTGCTTTCTGCTAGTTTGTTCAATAAAAAGTTGATTTGTTCCGCCTCAAAACCCCCAACAACAGGTGTTCCCGTATGTGGGCAAAGTTTTGGATCTAAACCATCAATATCATAGCTAATGTAAACTAAATCGGGCAGTTGGTCGATAATGTCTTTACAAATATCTTCCCACGTTTTTCCGATATATTGTTGTTGTTTAATGTCCCAGTCAAAAAAGGTTTTTATTCGTCCTTTAGAGTTGTTAATAAGGTCTATTTCTGCTGGACAAATGTCTCTGATACCCACTTGAACCAATTTGGTTATTTGAGGTGTTTTTAGGGCGTTAAACATGATGGAGGCGTGCGAATATTCAAATCCTTCGTAAGCCTCTCTTAAATCGGCATGTGCATCAATTTGAAGTATTCCAAAACTGGAGTATTTTTTTGCCAAAGCATGTATTAATCCTAAAGGAGAATTATGGTCGCCACCCAGCACAACAGCAAATTTGTTTTGGTTTAAATATTCTATAGCTGTAAGTTCAACCTTTAAATTTAACGCTTTGCAATGGTTGTTTATTTTTTGATAAGTTTCTTCGTCCTGTTTGGTGAGGGCTTGTTCGTTTTCGAGTTTTTGAATTATTTTAGTAGCTAATTCTCCTATTTTTCTGTTTTCTACCAGTTCGGTATCATAAATAGGCAACATGGCAACCTTGGTTTTCCACGCATTTTTTAAATACGGGCTATAAAAATCGAGTTGTGTTGATGCTTCTAAAATAGCTTGTGGACCTTCTGCCGTTCCTTTGGCATAAGAACAGGTAATGTCTGATAA
>CAYJMI010000006.1:2692-66101 GCA_964371285.1 uncultured Vicingus sp.
AATTACAATTTGGCTTTCTTCTATAGTATATGGAAATCCAAAAATGTTTCCATTGTTAATTCCTACTTCGTTTGGGTTCAAGGTTTCGGGTTTAAAGTTTATGATTTGTGTTTTGAGGTTATTTCTGGCTTTCAACAACACACCCCTACCCCTCTCAAGAGGGGAAGCCAACACTCAATGCTGTCTTCCGACTTCGGGCTTCCAGCTTAAATAGTTTTTATTTTATTGAACAAATCATCTTTGTACGAACCTCCTATTGGAATGAGTTTTTTTCCGCCATCCATTACAATGTTGGTTTGTTCGATAGCAGTAATTTTGTTTAATCGTACAATGTAAGAACGGTGAACTCGAACAAAATCGTTGCCTGGTAATTTTTTTTCAATATCTTTCATGGTAGAATGAATGGTGTATCGAACATCGCTTAAGTTAATTACCACATAATCCTTTAATGCCTCAACAAATAAAATATCTGTGGTTTTAACTTTAACCAATCTGGAGTTAGATTTTACAAAAATTACACCATCATCACTGTCTTTACTATTTTCAACTAAAGAGTATAAAAAATCACGTTCTTTTACTATTTCTTGTTCTTTACCGTGTTTGTAAAGAGCCATTTCTATTGAAGTATGTAAATCTATTTCTTTAAATGGCTTTATAATATAACCATAGGGTTCTGTTACTTTTGCTTTGCTCAGTGTATTTTCGTCAGCATAAGCAGTTAAATAAATAACAGGAATATTAAGGATTTCCTTAATTTTTTCGGCTGTTTCAATACCGCTCATATCGCCTTTAAGCATAATATCCATCAAAACTAAGTCTGGCTTAGTTTCGTTGGCTAATAATATTGCCTTTTCACCCGTTGAAGCTGCCCCAGAAATATTGTAACCAAGCTTTTTAAGGCTTTGTTGAATATCTTTAGAAACAATGCTTTCGTCTTCTACAACTAATATATTATTTTTTGACATTATTGTGTTTGTTTAAATGTAACTGTAAATGTTGTGCCTGTGTTATTTTCAATTTTTAGTTCTCCGTCTATTTGTTCAACCAATGCGGTAACTAATTGAAGACCCAAGGTATTTGTTTCTTTAATATTCATGTTTTTCGGCATTCCCACTCCGTTGTCTGAAACCTTAATTGTTACCAATCCCTTTTTCAGAAACAAACTTATGGTTATTTTACCTTTTTCTTTCCCTTTAAAAGCATATTTTAATGAGTTCGAAACTAGTTCATTTATTATTAATCCGCAAGGAATTGACAAATCTAAACTCAAAGAAACTTCTTCAATTTCAAAAGTAGTTTCGACAAAACTATGTAAATTACCGTATGAAAGTACTAAATTTTTCGATAAACTCACAACATATTGTGAAAAATTTATTTTAGAAAAATCATTTGCTTGGTATAAACTTTCGTGAATAATCGACATTGTTTTAATCCTGTCTTGACTTTCACGCAATATGGTTATAATTTTTTCGTCTTCAATATACGACGATTGTAAGTTTAAAATACTTGAAATTACTTGTAAATTATTTTTTACGCGATGATGAACCTCTTTTAATAAGACCTCTTTTTCTTTCAAAGAGTCTTTCAAGTTCTCTTCAGCAATTTGTTTTTCGGTAATATCATGGGCAATACCTGAAATTAAAACCACCTCTTTATTTTCGTTAAAAATAGGATTTAAAAAAACCTCTCTAACAATTCTGTTTCCTTTTGTATTAATTCGCTCGGTTATAAATTCTACTTTTTTTCCTTTGTAAGCTTCCTTGTATTTTTTATCCCAAAAGGGTTGAAGACTTTTTTCATTAACCCTATTTATAGTATTGGGTAGTATTTTTGGATAAAAACCATACAAATCAAAAACGGCATCAGCATAGTTTTTATTAAAAGATGTTAGTCCTTGGTTTTTGTCGTACGTCCAGAAAAGGTGTGAACTATTTTCAATAATACTGGTAAGTTTGGCTGTTTGCTCAAACAACAATTGTTCGTCGTGTTTCTTTTGAACAGTTAATGCAAGTGCCCCAGAAATAAAATCTAATATTTCAAGCGATTTTTCATCATATTGTTCTTGATTATGATAGGATTGTACAGATAAAACACCTACCACTTTATTTTTAACTTTTAAAGGAACTCCTATAAAAACTTTACATGGCCTACCTATTAGTTCATCGATAAGCACAGAAAGATCTTCCCATTTTAAAATGGCTCCTTTTTGTTGTTTTAAAAAATACTCGTTTACTCCCTTTCTATGGCTTCTAGGGGTTGTAGTTATTTTTCCACCCCTTTCTATATCATAATAATACGGAAAAGCGATGGTGTTTTTATCAATAGAATATGAAATTGCAAAAACATCTGTATTCATAACGTTTCCAAGCTCAACTCTAATGGCTTCGTAAATATCTTCTGCGTGTTTTTTTTCGGTTATTATTTTAGAAATGTTGTTGTAAACTTCTTGTCGTGTTTTTAACCATTTTTCTTCGGTAATGTTTCTAAAAATTCCCCTGGTAGAAACCACTTTTCCTTCTGAATTTAATTTGCAACTAACAGAACCTTCAACAATGATTTTATTACCTTTTTTATCAATTAACTCTACGGTGGTTTTAACTGTTTCGGTATTTTTTCTTTTAACAATATTTTTTAAAAATTCAATACAATGCTCTTTTCCGTCAGGGTGTAAAAAATCGAAAATTGTTCGTTCCTGAATTTCTTTGTCGGAATAACCTAAAATGTTTTTCCAAGTGTTATTTACATAAGCTATTGTTCCATTAACATTTACACTTTGTATTAAATCAGATGCGTTTTCAAATAAATCTCGGTAACGCTGTTCGCTTTCTATCAATTCCTGTTCGGCGAGTTTAATTTCGGTAATGTCTCTAGAAACCCCCATGGTTCCAATCATTTTTCCATCATTATTGTATAAAACTGTTGCTGATAAAAATGAAGTGAACAATTCTTCGTTTTTTCTTTTATTTATAACTTCTCCCGTAAAGAAACCTGTTTCTTCGAGTTGTTTTTTAACTTTTTTAAATCCTTCTTCGGTGGCATACAATTTTTTTGATGAAATGGAATCCATTTCTTTTTTAGTGTATCCAAAGGTAATTTCGGCAGCTCTGTTAAATTCTTTTATATTTTCATTTTCATCGGTAGAACAAATTACATCAAGCGAGCTGGATATTAAGTTGTTGGTATATTGTTGATTTTGTAGTAATTCGAGTTCTATTTTTTTACGTTCTTCAATTTCTTTTTGAAGTAGTTTATTGGATTCTTCGGCAATTTGATTTTTTAATCGTTCTTTCGACAATTGTTTTTGAGCAGATACGTCATGAAAAACAACTTGAGTTGCTTGTTGATTTTGGTAAACTATCGACAACGCCTTGGTTCTTAACTCAATTATTTTTTGTGTTATGGGTGATTTTATTTTAATGTCGATAAATTGGTCTTCTGCTACTTTTAAAACTTTTTTTCTCTTTTTTAACGATTCGGTTTGGTATTCTGGTAAGAGGTAATCGAACACATTTTTTTGAGCCCCGATAGTTATCGGGGTGTTTTCATAACCAACAATTTGTGCTGCTTTTTGATTGGCAAAAACTATTTTACCATCAATATGAATAATGATACCATAAGGTGAATTTTCAATTAAATTTTTATAGTTTTCTTCGCTTTGTTGTAGTTGTTTTTCTTTGTTAACCTGTTCTGTTATGTCTATTAATGTTCCTTCAATTCTAACAAAATTTTCATTTTGTTTTTTATATTCCTGTAATGCAACGTTGGTAGAAATCCAAACCTCATTATTATTGATGTCTTTGTGTCGTAGTTTATAATTTGATAGAAAGCCTTTTTTTCTAAGGTCGTTCACATATTTTTCTCTGTCTTTTTTATCAAAATATAAATCGGTTGCTTTTTTTCCTATTAATTCCATTCGGGTTTTGTGCCCAAAAATTTTGGCAAAAGCGTTGTTGCATTCTATAATTATACCGTTTTCGGTAATAAAAACACCTGCAACGTTTTTAGTAAATAGTTGGCGATATCGTTCTTCGTTTTGTTTTAAATGAAGTTCTATTATTTTTTTTTCAGTAATATCTCTTCCGTTGGCAATTAATACTTCTTGGTTTTTGTATTTGTGCTTTTTAAGCACCACTTCTTTTAAAAATTCTTTTTGGTCTTTGTCTATTGCCCACCAATCGAATGTTTGGGGGGTTCCTTTCCAGGCATCTTTAAAAATTTTTTCAATATTTATCTGCTCGTTTTTTCCTACTGCATTAAAAATTTCGGGTGTTTTACCAATAATGTCTTTTTTTGATTTACCATATTTTTCTAAAACCGTTTGATTTGCATCAATAAAAACCCCGTTTTTATCTTGAATGTATAAAAGATTAGGGCTTAAATTAAACAAGTCTTTGTAGCTCTGTTCCGACAACAAAAGAGATTCTTCGGCATCCTTTTTTTCAGTAATATCTCTGATAACCGTAGTGGTTTCTACAATATTTCCTTGTTTATCATAAACCACATGAATGGTTTCGTCAATCCATAAATATTCTTTTTTGCCTTTTGGTTTAAATCTAAAAGCATTTTGTATGCGTGGTAATTTTAATTTATAAAGACCTGTTGAAACCGATTCGTTTATAAATTTAACATCGTCTGGATGAATTCTTTTGGCGATAGTGCCATTTTTTCCTTCTTCATCAAATTCTTCAATGGTTAAGCCCAATAGTTGCTCTATTTGTGGGCTAATGTAGGTTAATTTTTTTTCTGTTTCAGTAAATTTAACGTTGTAAATACATTCGCTAATGTTCTCTAAAATAAATTTTAAATTGTTTTGTGTTTCTATTTTATCGGTAATGTCTTTTGCTGTTCCAAAAACACCAGTTCTTATGCCTTTTTTCGAAAAAATATTTACCATAGTTTCTTCAATCCAAACATATTCTTTTTGTTGTTTGTTGTAGAAACGATAAATTAAGGTTTGTGGATTTTTTTCTGTTTTATGTTCACCAACTTTTTTCTTTAATTCTTCTAAATCTTGAGGATGAAAATATTCGAAAAGTTTATCTTGATTTTTAAAATATTCATCATGAGTTAATCCAAAAACATTCTCCACCTGAGGACTTAAATATTCTATGGTTTTAACATTGTTTTCATCTACAGAAACTTTGTAAAACACTTCATTTATTCGGTTTAAAATAAACGAAGTGTTTTCTTCTTTGTTTTTAAGGTTTTCTATTTCCCTTATAAGTTCTTCTTTGCTTTTTGTTGAATAATCCACCCCTGGTTATTTTAGTTTTGTGCCATCAAATTTATACTCTTCGCCGTTTTTATAATATACCGATACAATTAATTCTCCCAATTCGTTATACGATTTCCACACATCGGTTTTAGTTCCCATTACATAATATTCTTCTTTTTTGAGTTTGCCGTTTTCATAATAAAATTTATGTTTTCCATCGGGCGAACCATCAACAAATTTACCTTCAAAGTTTTGTTTTTTGTTTGGGTAATAATAATTCCACATTCCGTTTCTTTCACCATTTCTGTATTCTCCCTCTTCTTTATGATCGCCGTATTCAAAAAACCAAAAACCTTCTTTTAAGCCATCAATGTATTCTCCTTTGGTAATTAATGTACCTGTTTCTGTAAACTCTTGCAACAAACCATCTTCCAATCCTTTTCTAAAATTTTCTTCTCTTAAAATTTCACCATTTGGATGATACCAAATCCACAAACCCGAAAATTTTTCATCGTTTACATATTTACCTTTTTGTTCTAATTTTCCGTTGTTAAAAAAGTATTCCCATTCATCTATTTTTTTTCCATCAATGTATTTTCCTTTCGATTTTAATTGTCCATCTACATAATATTCTTCCCACCATCCTTGTCTTCTTTCCATTTCATCAATCAACCCTTTGGCTAATAATATTCCATGAAAATAATGTTCTGAACCTAGTAAATTTCCATTTTCATCGTAATATTTAAAATTACCGTGTTCTTTTCCGTTGATGTCAAAAGGACCTTCTTTTTTAATAGTTCCGTTTTTATAATATTCTTTTTTTAGTTCTAAAACTTGTAACTCGTCGGCAAAGGTTTGTGGTACTCCGTTGATGTATAAAATGGCATTTATTAATTTTCCTTTGTTATCGTATTCTTTGTAATAACCATTTAGCAAATCGTTTTTATAAGTCGATTCAATTTTTGTTTTGTTGTTGGTATGAAAAATTTTCCAAAGACCTTGTTTTAAATTGTTTTTATCTTTTCTGTTTATTGATTCTTTGCTTAAAAAAGTTCCTTTTTTATAATTAAAAATGGTAATAATTCTTCCATCTTCAGCATATTCATAACCCACACCTTCTTCCAATCCATCCACAAAAGGTTGTTCTTTCCATTTTAATTTACCAATGGTATCAAAATAATAAATGGTTAATCCTTGTTTAATATCATTTTCAAAATTTTCTTCTACAATTACATTACAACTGTCGCTGTATTGGCTTTTTAAACCATTTTTTAAACCATTTTTATAGTTTATTTTGGATAAAAAATTTCCTTTTTCGTTGTAAAAAATCCATGTACTGTCGAGTTGGTGGTTTAACCTGTTACCTTCCGATTTTATCAATCCATTTTCATGGTAATTTATCCAATAGCCTTCTGGTTTTCCGTTTTTAATTAATCCTTCGCTCGAAACAGCTCCATTTTCGTAATAAAATTTAGTTATACCATCATTAATTCTAGTTTGTGAAATTAAATAAAAAGGCAGAAGAATAAAACCAATGATGATTACTCGAAACATATATATATTATAAAGATTTAATATAAATTTATTTATTTACTACTATGTTTATTCTGTTAAAACTGTTTAAAATTAGGAATTAGTTTTCTTGTTCATTTAAAATAAATAGAATTATAAGAAATAACTAACAACCTTTATAAATTTAGTGTTTTGATTATCATTTAATTATTGATTTAATTAACAACTGTTAGTTATTTTATTTTTTTATAAATGTTAATCAAAAGTTATCATTAACAACCTTTATTTTGATGTTGGTAACTTAAAGTTAAAAAAATGCTTAAAAATTTTGATGTTAAATTTCTATAATCAATTGTAAAAAAAAATTAATAAACCAAGTATAAAAAATAAATATTTACCCTTATTAAATTTAATTATCAACAGTTGAATAGTTAATTTTAGCAGCTTTAAAATCAATACATTAAAAAACATATTACAGAGTATTAACAATCGATTTTATCACCAACAAACAAATTAAAAATGATAACAAAAACAATTGCAATAGGTAGTGATCACGCAGGTTTCGACTTAAAAGAAACGGTAAAAAAGTATCTTTTATCAAAAAATATTGAGGTAAAAGATTTTGGACCACATACGGATGAACGAACAGATTATCCAGATTATGCTCACCCGGTTGCAAATTTTGTTGAACAAGATAAAAGTAATCAAACTTTTGGAATATTAATTTGTGGTAGTGGTAATGGAATAAATATGACCGCCAACAAACACCAAGGCATTAGAAGTGCATTATGCTGGATGCCCGAAATTGCAGAATTGGCTCGTTTACACAACAATGCCAACATATTGGTTTTACCAGCTCGGTATATTTCTAACGAAGAAGCTCTAAAATGTGTAGATGTATTTTTTTCTACCAAATTTGAAGGTGGACGACATACTGATAGGGTGAATAAAATAAGGTGTTAAAGCAATGTTTTTTCTACTTTTGATTGGATTGAATTTAAGGGAAGCTTACAACACTTCAACAAAAAGAGCATTAAATAGCACTATGTTGTATATGTTTTGGTTTTTATTATGTAATTACAATAAAAAGTGCATCTTAAAGCACTATTATTTGAGTAAGAGCATTTGTCTCGGTTTTTGCAGCATTGGTGGTAACGTTGACAATATGAATAGTAAGGACTTGCAGCGATTACAGTTTCATTTTTGCAGTTAGTTTCTTTCTTATTTATAAGCTCAAATATAGCGATAAAGCCTTATTATTTATATTGTGGGTTGCCTGCTGGCATTTCTTTTAGTTCGTAATTTGTACTTCTTCCACCAGCTGATTCTTTTTGAAGGATATCCTTATCTATCAAATCATTAATATCTCGTATAGCTGTATCTTTTGAACATTTTGTAATCTTTGCCCATTTGGATGAAGTCAGCTTTCCATCAAATCCATCTAATAGCTTATTCAATAGTTTCTTTTGTCTTTCATTTATCAATGTTTTAGAATGCTTAGTCCAAAAGTCTGCTTTAAATAAAACTCTGACTAATAATGAGTCTGTCGATTTTAAAGAATTAATCAAACAGTTTAAAAACCATTTAATCCATTCGGTTATGTCAAGATTTCCCTTTTGTGTCTTTTCCAGTATTTCATAGTATTCCTTTCTTTCTATTCGTATTTGAGCAGACATACTATAAAATCGCTGATTGCTTTTATCAGATTGTGCTAATAACATATCAGTCAAAGCCCTTGTTATTCTTCCATTCCCATCTTCAAAAGGATGTATGGTGACAAACCATAAATGAGCTATGGCTGCTTTTAAAACTAAATCAATTTTTTCATTATTACTAAACCAATCCAAAAACAGATTCATTTCCTTTTCAACAAATGATGATTTGGGTGCTCGAAAATGCACCTTTTCTTTTCCCATAGCTCCTGATACAACTTGCATTGGTCCAGTTGTATCCTTTCTCCAATCAGCTACGGTTATTTTGTACATTCCACTTCTTCCTGTTGGAAATAAAGCAGCATGCCAATCAAAAAGTCTTTCTACTGTTAATGGATTAAAGCAATTTTGTGTGGCATCAAGCATCATTTCAACCACACCGTCAATATTTCTATCAGATTCAACTGAACCTGCTATTTCCATTCCCAATCTTCTTGCTATTGATGAGCGTACTTGATCAGGATTTAAATATTCACCTTCTATTTCTGAAGACTTTAATATATCAAGAGTTAATGTATCAAGTAAAGCTTCATTCCTAAGGTCAAATCCTAATGATTCCATTTTCCCTAAGAGTCTTCCTTGTAAATTTCTCGCCTCACTTAGCAAATTAACTATTTCATCATTTTGCCATGTGAAATTCGGCCAATTATCTTGCTGATGTATAAAAGCTTTCATTCGTTGTGTATTTTGCAACGAATATACAACTTATTCGTCGCATACCAAATTAATCGTTGCATATATTGCGTTAAATATAGGATTTATTCGTTGCAGAGTGCTATTCTATTGCTTGCAGACAACGGTTCTGCACTAGGCGAAGTGGCACTTTCTCTTGAGTGTCATTGTTGCACCATTTTGCTTAGTGCATGTTGTATTCCGTTATTCTTCACTGATTAAGGCTTCTAATTTCAAAAAAGCTTTTTGCCTAAAAGGAATAAGTTTCTTATACTCCTCACTTTTAAAGACCTTGTCCAATGCTTCCCTACTTGGAAACTCCATAATTGAAACTAGGTTTGTTGAGGCACTTCCCATTAGTGCTTCTGATATTTTATATCTGCCGGTCGGTTTTGCTCCCACCTCCTGATATAAAATACTCATTTCTTGTAAGTAGTAGTTCAACGCGTCCTTTTCAGACGGATTGACTGACGCAATGATGATTAAAAATACACCTTTCATACATTTAAGATTTTTGTTAAACAATTTGATTGACTGTCACAAAAATCGGAAGTCTTTACTCCATAACCTTTGACATTTGTCAAAAAAATTAACCCCCTGTTACTCTACTTAAAGTTTCAAGAGTAACTCCCAAGTAAGAGGCAATTTGACTCCTTTTAACATACTTAACTACCTCAGGATTTTTTTCAATTAATAGGTTGTACCTTTCTTTTGCAGAATAAAATTGTAATGCTTTCACTCTCTGCTGAATTCTAATTAGATGAGTAGTTATTAGCGTCAAGTACTCGTTATTTAATTCACTTGATTGTTCTCTTGCATTTTTTAAATCAGTCTTTGATATTCGCAATATTTTTGTACCTGTAACCGCTTGTATATACTGGTCACTTGGAATATGGTTATGAAAACTTTCTAATGCTGTGATTATTGTACCACTTGTTCCAAACCAATCTGTTACATCTTGACCGTCTTTTAGGTAGTAGACTCTTAATATTCCCTGTATAACAAAAAATAAATCAGAACATCTCTGTCCTTCTGATAACAAATAATCACCTTTACTTATTATTTCCTCTTTTCCTAATTCAAGTATTTTCATTTGTAAGTCAGACTATAATGGAATACAACTTGTATATATGTGCCATAAAATGGCTCAAATCTACCCAAATTCGGCTGGCTTTGTGCCATAAAAGTCAGACATATTTCCAATCAAATGTATGCCTTTTTTTTATTATAAATCATCATCCGTCAGCTGACGGATTTATGTTTTGTAAGCTTTTGGTGTTATTTAAAAGAAAAGCTATTTAATTACCAACAGGTTTGGAATTCAATTATTAATGAGGAAAATCTATTTGAAAAATATTAGTCCATAATTTTCCTGTAACATAAATTTTATCGGAAGCAGAATCGTAGGCAATTCCATTTAATACATCCGCAGTTGGGTTCTTAATTTTTGCTTCTTTCGTCAAAGGAGAGAGGTTAATTGTTCCTATTACTTTGCCATTTTGAGGGTCTATTTTAACAAGGTAATTTTTAGTCCAAATATTGGCATAAATATAACCCTTAATGTATTCCAATTCATTCAGATAATCTTCTGCATATCCAGCATTGTTAACACTAATCGTTTTAACAACTTTTAATGTATTAGGATCTAAATAGGTTAAGTTATTTGTCCCATCACTCATTATTAAAAATGTTCCGTCTGTTGTTAAACCCCAACCTTCTTTATTTTTAAAATTAAATTGCCCCAATTTTTTATAGGTCTTACTATCATAAATAAAACCTATTTGGCTGGTATAAGTTAATTGATAAATCTTATCATTGAAAAACACAATACCTTCTCCAAAATATTTTGATTTATCTAATTCAACCTTAGGATTTATTTTCCCTGTTTTTAAATCTACTATACCAAACGTTGATTTAGTTTCTGGTAAATTACTTGGTGAACCTGTGCTTTCGAACAATTGTTGGTTATTAAAGACTAAACCTTCAGTAAATGAAGTAATGTCATGAGGTAGTCTGTCAACAATGGTATAATCTATAGTTGGAACAAAAA
Organism: uncultured Vicingus sp.; assembly: GCA_964371285.1. Lineage (GTDB taxonomy): Bacteria > Bacteroidota > Bacteroidia > Flavobacteriales_E > Vicingaceae > Vicingus. The sequence continues at coordinate 13,854 of CAYJMI010000006.1, forward strand.
TATTTGATATTGATGGAGTCTTTTTTGTCTCGGAATCTGTGTTATTTTCGGTACAATTTGCTAGAAAAAACAGAGCCAAACAGCCTATTATTAATTTATACATGAATTGCTTTTTTATTCTATTTAATTACCAACGGAATTCCGTAATAAAATTCCAACACTTTAAGTTTAAACGAATAATCGTATTTGGCTCTAATTTGTTGCGATTGAGCTGTAAACAAACGGTTTTTGGCTTGATTAAAATCGAAAGTATTAAAACTACCTACTTCAAATCGTTCTTGAGCGTATCTAAATGCTTCTTGGTTGGCATCTACTGCTTTTAAAGCCGCATCGTAGGTTTTAGAAGCAGTTTTTGCGTCGGTATATGCTATTTGTATGGATTCACGAAGTTTAATTTTTTCGCTTTCTAAGCTGTATTGTGCCTGCTCCATATTTATTCTTGATTTTGCAACTGCTGTAGAATACTGAAAACGGTTAAACAACGGAATGTTTAAAGTTAACCCAACAAAATGGCCTAAATTGTTGTTTAATTGGTCGCCATAAGGATAAAAATCGACAAACCCTTGTCGGTGTTGGTAAACGGTACTTAAGCCATAATTTAAACTCAACGTTGGATAATAATTTGCTTTAGAAATACGAATGTCTTTTTCGGCACCCTTAATGCTTAACTCGGCAGCTTTTACTTCTGGAAATGATGTGGAAGCTTTGTTATAAATTTCGGCGGAAGAATTACTGATGATGGAAGCATTTGGATTGTCCAACGCTATCGTTTCTACTAAAATGGTGGCTTCCGGCAATTGTAGCAATTGAGCCAACCGAAGCGAAGAAATATCGAGTGTATTTTGTGCCTGAATTAAGTTTTGCTCGTCGGTTGCTAAGGTTGAATTGATGTTGAGTAAATCGCCTTTTGGAGTAACTCCAGCTTCCACCAATTTGCTTATTCTATCTACTTCATTTTGGGTAATGTCCACTTGCAATTGAGCAATGTTAATTTGTTCTTTGGCAAAAAGTATTTGCAAATAGGCATTCACCACGTTTAGCGAAATGTCGTTTTTCATTTTTTCGACATTTGCATTTTGCACTTCTAAATTTATTTTGGTTTGGTCTAAGGTATTGATGTTGGCAAACCCATCAAACAAAACCACCGATGCGTTAATGCTGTAATTGTTAGAGTTGAAATCGGCAGCAACCCTAGAACCCGTGGCATCGATTGCCGAACCAAAATTGAACGATTGTGAGGCTTGTGCATTAACGTTTGGTAAAAAATTTCCCCGTGCACTTTTTATGTTTACGGTTCGGCTTTGTTTTTCCAATTCCGATTGCTTTATAGAGATGTTGTTTTCTAAAGCATAGTCAACACATTCTCGAAGTGTCCAAACTTTTGTTTCGCCATTAGCTTGAGAAAACACAGCTAGTTGGCAAAACAAGGTTAAAGCAAGAAATAGCGTTTTTTTAAACATTTTTAGTTGATTTTAAATTCGTTCAACGAGTTATTATTCGAAGTCATTTCCTTTTTTTGTTTCTATTTTTTCGGGTTGAGTAATGTTCCAAACCTTTACTTTATCGGTTGGTTTTAATCCAGATAAAATCTCAACGTTTATACCATCAGAAATACCTAATTCCACTTCTTTACGTTCAAATTTTTGATCTCCGGTTTCAATTTCTACAAAAGGGTCGTTGGTTTCTTTATCAAACTGCAACAACGCTTCTTTTATGGCTGTTACATTTTCTTTTTTACCGAGTACTAAAGATGCGTTTGCACTATATCCGGCACGAATAAAAAAAGCACTATCTAAATTTACATTGGCTTCAATTTTAAATTGAACAGCTCCTTGGTCTTCAATACCTTTCGGTGCTACAAACCGTAGATTTGCATTAAATTCTTTATTGTCGATAGCTCCCAAACTTATTTTTAAAGGCATACCTATGATAAGTTTACCAACTTCCGCTTCGTCAATTTTACCTTCAAATACCATTTTGCTGAGATTGGCAATAAATGCGATGGTGGTACCCGGACTAAAGTTGTTGCTTTCTATTACTTGGTCACCAATTTTTACAGGAACTTCTAAAATGGTTCCAGAAATGGTGGCTTTTATATTGGTATTGGCTAAACCGCCTTCGCGTGTACCCAATTGTATAATTTGTAGGTCGTTTTGAGCGTTTGAAAGTTCTTGTTTTGCTTGGTCGAAACGTAATTCTATGGCATTAAAATCTTGAGCAGAAATAACCTGTTTGTCAAACAAAATTTTGTTTCTATCATATTCGAGTTGGGTGTTATCAAACACCAGTTTGGCGTTTTTTACCCGACCAAAAGCACTGTTTAAAGCAGCTTCGTTTGGAACTACTTTAATCTTGGCAATTAAATCACCGGCTTTAATAAGTTGACCTTCTTTAACGTAAATAGTTTCTATAATACCCGAAATCTGAGGTTTTATTTCTACTTCATCTTCAGGTACCACCTTGCCAGTAGCAATGGTTTTCTTTTCGATGGTTGTTTTAAATGGAGTTTCGGTTTTGAAGATATCGCCTGGAGCATTGTTTGATTTTATAAAAAAGTAAGTAGCAAAAATTACCCCTAATATTACTAGTGCAATCATCAGGTATTTCATTATTTTTTTCATCTTGTTATATTTAGTTTATTCTTTTTTTAACACACCCCTGCCCCTCTCAAAAGGAGAGGTTAGCACTTCATTTTCAAATTGTTACATTTTCACTCCCGATAGCTATCGGGACTAATTTCCACATTAATTTACTCTTCCCTCAACGCATCAATGGGTTTTATACTTACTGCTCGATGTGCTGGAATTAATCCTATTAACGTTCCTAATACCACCATTATTATTAACGCTCCAATAATGTACGGAATAGGCACTGTTGGGTTCACATAAGGAAAATCCACATCTTTGGTAGCTGCATTTATACCGGCCAAAACCAATGCACCTAAAACAATTCCTAAAATTCCGGAAACCAACGTTAAAAAAACAGATTCCAAAATAATTTGACCTTTTATTTCGTTGGGAGTTGCTCCTAATGCTCTTCTTACCCCAAGCTCTCGTGTTCGTTCTTTTACAGAAATTAATAAAATGTTGCCAATGCCAATAACTCCAGCTAAAATTGTTGCAATACCAACCACCAATGATAAAAAAGTAAGACCTTTAGAAAATCCCTTTACTTTGTTAAAAATTTCGCCCAGGTTAAAAGAACCAAATGCTCGTTCATCGTCAGGTGAAACACTGTGAGATTCTCTTAAAATACGTTTTACATCTTTTTCCATTTGTATTACGTCCACCTCGTCAAAAGCAGCTATGGCAAGCCAGCCTACATTGTCGGCGGTATGATAAAGTTTTTGATAAGTAGTAAAAGGAATAAATACATCGCCATCGCCTTCAAAACTTACTCCTTTCGAGAACTTGTACACACCAATGACTTGAAAAAAACTGTTGTCTATTTTTACAAATTGCCCAATGGGGTTTTCTTTTTTTTCGAACAATTCCTTTTTGGTTCGCTCTCCAATCACACAAACTTTGCGTTGTAATTTCACATCTTCTTGGTTTAAAAATCGACCCCCATCGTAAATGTCTTTAGCGGCAATTTTTAACAACACCGGAAAATCGCCATAAACCGTATAAGTTCCGCTTTTATGATTTCTAGAAATAGTTGGTTGTATACCATCAAAAGCACCACTGGCATTTCGAGGGGCAATGTGTTGTATTTCGGGAATTTTGTTTTTTAAGGTGGAAACGTCGCTCAATTTTAATTGTAATGGTCGCCCTGTTTTAAAGCCTTTGTAAGGAACGCTTGTTTGTTGTGCCCAAGCAAACATACTATTGATGGCTACACGTTTAAATTGTTTTTCAAAACCATTGTCTAAACCTTTGGCAGCACCCGATAAAGCAATGTAAATAAAAATACCCCACAACACACCAATAACGGTAATAGTGGTTCTGACTTTGTTTTTTGAAACAGAGTCAAGAATTTCTATCCAGGTATCTTTTTTAAATATCATATTGTTTCTCGCAGATTAACGCAGAAATTTCTTTTTCTTTTTTAATTTACACATCTTTTCCCATTTTCGAATTGTTACATTTTCAAATTAAATTATTCATCTCGCAAAGCCACAATCGGTTTTATATTAGCAGCTCTTTTAGCTGGAACATAACCTGCTAGTGCCCCAAAAAGAATTAATAAAATGGTGGCAAAAATAGCAGTTCCCATATCGATAAAAGGATCTTTAATAAAATAATCTTCTAACGAAACACCTATAAATTTTAACACCAACATTCCCACAAATAAGCCAACATAACCAGCAATGGTGGTAATAAAAATAGACTCTTGTAAAATCATGGAAATGATACTAAATGGCGAAGCACCCAAAGCCTTTCGAACACCCAATTCTTTGGTACGTTCTTTTACCACAAACACCATAATATTGCTGATGCCAATAACCCCAGCAAGTAAAGTTCCGATACCCACAAACGACACAATAATTTTAAGCACCGTGGCAAATTGTTGGTTGTCGTTTAAATTATCTGCAATATTTCTAATAAACATACCATTTTCATCAGCACTTGCTATTTTGTGTTTTTCTTTGAGAAAAGAGGTTAATTTTTCTTCAAAAATCATTGCTCCACTGTATCCAAGTTCAGGTTTAAAAGCCAACGCAATTTGATCAATTTTGTCGGTATTTTTTTCAGCTAGTTGTAATGTTGTGTAAGGAATAAAAATATTCCTTTCCTCATTATCACCACCCTCATCCTGAAAAACACCAGTTACTTTGTATGCAGTGTTGTTTATGGTAATGTAGTTGCCTACAGCATTTTCATTTCCAAACAAATCTTTTTCAACCAATCTTCCAATTACCGCATATTTGGTTTTGTTTTTAATGTCCTCCTGATTAAGATACCTCCCTTTCATTATGATGGTCTTTTCTGAAAATTGATGTGAAGGTGCAACACCTCGATAGGAATAGAAATTTGATTTATTTTTATAGATTACATTGCCATTTCTAAAAACTCTGGGGGTAATGTATTCTAAATAAAATTTAAAATTTTGTTGAATATCCTTTAAATCATCATTTTTAAATTGAATATTTCGGTTGGCTTTTAAACCTTTATAAGGCATACTTGTTTTGCCTGGATAAATAAAAAACACGTTGGTGGCATCGTCTAAAAAAAACTCGTTAAACGAATTGGTTAACCCATTGCCAAAACCCAATAAAATGATAAAAATAAAAATACCCAACGAAACCGTAAATCCCGACAAAAAAGTGCGGAGTTTATTTTTTTTGATGGTCTGAAATATTTCTTGCCAACTATCTCGACTAAACATAAGCAGAGGCTCTAACCTGATTAATTTCTTTATCTTCTATCATTATTCCATCTTTAAGTTGCACAATACGTTTGCACATGTTAGCAATATCGGTTTCGTGCGTAACAATTAAAATGGTTTTTCCTTCGTCGTTTATTTCTTGAATAAGCTGCATTATTTCAACAGAAGTTTTTGAGTCTAAAGCTCCAGTAGGTTCATCGGCTAACAATACTTTTGGTTGAGCAGCCAATGCTCGTGCAATGGCTACACGTTGTTTTTGCCCACCCGAAAGTTCGCTAGGTAGGTGAGTTGCCCATTGGGCTAACCCAACTTTGGTAAGGTATTGCATGGCAGTTTCTTCGCGTTCCTTTCGAGGTACTTTTTGATAATAAAGTGGAAGAGCCACATTTTCGACTGCATTTTTATAGTTGATTAAGTTGAACGATTGAAATACAAATCCTAAAAATTTGTTTCGGTATTTGGCTGCTTTAGTTTCGTTGAGGTCAATAATCGGAACGCCACCTAGTGTATAACTGCCTTCGTCCAATACATCCAACATGCCTATAATATTTAAAAGGGTAGATTTTCCGGAACCTGAAGAACCCATAATAGCCACCAGCTCACCTTCTTTTACGCTAAAGTTGATACCTTTAAGCACATGCAGGGAATTGCTTCCCATTTTGTAAGATTTGTGAAGGTTTTTAATTTCAATCATAAATAATAGATGAAATAATGATGTATAAAACAAAGGTATTGAATTAACGAGCAAAAAATTGGTTTATTACATCAATGGGAAAGTATAGGGATGGGTGGCAAACTTATTGAATGAGAATAGGAAAAAATTATTTTCTATCAATATAATAACTATTGGCTTGAGCCAAAGAGGTAAGTACCAAATCGTTAATACACAAATGTTCGGGTAAAGTGGTTACGTAATAAATTACTGAAGCCACATCGCTCGAACTCATGGGTTGAAAACCATTGTAAATTTCTTTTGCCTTTGCTTTATCGCCATGAAAACGAACTTCAGAAAACTCTGTTTCGGCAGCTCCTGGGCAAATTTGAGTTACTTTAATGCCATGTTCCAGTAAATCTATCCGCATACTTTTGGTAATGGCATCTACTGCATGTTTAGTGGCACAATATACGTTTCCATTTAAGTAAACTTCTTTACCAGCAGTAGAACCAATGTTAATGATGTGTCCTTTTTTTCGAGCAATCATCAATGGCATGATGTTTCTTGAAACATTTAGCAAACCTTTAATGTTGGTGTCAATCATCTTGTTCCAATCTTCAAAGTCGCCATCTTGTATTTTAGATAAACCACTGGCTAAACCAGCATTGTTAACCAACACGTCAATTTTTTTCCAATTTTCGGGTAAAGAAGCAATGGCTTCTGTGGTTGCTTGTTGATCTCTAACATCAAAACACAGAGGGAAAACTCTCACATTATATAAATCAATTAGTTTATTTTCCAACACCAACAATCGGTCGTTTCTTCTACCAGTAATAATAATATTGTAGCCATTTTTAGCAAATAATTTAGCTGACGATTTTCCAAAACCAGAAGTAGCTCCAGTGATTAAAACAATTTTTTCCATGGGTGTAAAATTAAACTCTTTCGAAGGTAAAAGTAGAACTATTCTGAATAATATTTACGGTTTTACAATGGCTTAAATAAGTAAACTGATAAGGTTCTTGAATAGTAAATGGTTCAGCGTTTTTACACTTAAAAATTCCTGTACATTCAACTTTTCCTTCGGGTGAAAAGCGGGTAATTTCAAAACCATTTTCTGCATTTGTAATGTAAAACCACGAACCAGCTCCTTCTCCAGCCAACCATTGTGCTTGATTGGGAATAGTTTCAACCCGTTTTGGTTCGGGTAAAGGAAGTTTGGTAAAGTGAGGCTGTTTCATGTATCAAAAGTATAAAAAATGTTCCACGTCATTACGGGCTTGACCCGTAATCTTTTTGATGAATTGAGTGTTGCTAGAGTTAAGATTGCGGGTCGAGCCCGTAATGACGGTCAGCGCAAAACAGGATGAACATTATATTCGTCCAAACTTTTTACATTGCCTTTTGGCGATGGACTGACAGTTAAAGGAAGTTGAATTTTTATTAAGTGTTTTAAGGCGGGTTTTCCAGCTAAAATAGTTGTTCGAACAAAACGCGAACAGTTGGTTCCTTTCCAAATAAATGGCCCATATCGGTGTGGGCTATTTTGTTGCATTTGTTTTGCTTTTTGATAAGCACTTTCAAAGTTTATTTTGCAATAAGCTGCATGCAAATTACCTGTTCCATGGCACGATGGATTTTTTTGTAATTCAGCTAAAATTTCAACAAAATTGGTAATTTGGTGTTTACTGTTAAATGTTGCTTTGGTATGAATAATTAAATCGTGGTCGGTTTCTTCATCTCGTACTCGCCCGTGTCCGTGTGGAGCATGGTATCTGCCAAAATCGAAATAACGACACTTACCCGAATGGTTTTCAATTAAAATTACCGCAGCATGACCCACTTTGTAGTAATAATTTTTGCTAATTCCAGTTAAACGCATCAAAGGGTCGTACCAAGCATTGGCTTGTCGGCATAAAGTTTCTGGCCATGCCAATGCAATAGCAAATCCGTTACCCCGATGGCTATCGGGGTTGTTTTTTGTATTCATGTACGAGGTTTTTTTCTAAAATAGCTGCCGTTTCCAACAAGTTTTCGAAAAATAAAGTTACGTCATTTTCATGCATTTCGCCATTGGTTATTACTAATCTTAACGATAAAACATCACCAATATAACCATAATTTACTAACGATTTGCCTGTTTTACGGAGTTCTTCACGCAACTGTAAATTAAACTGGTTGAAGTCGGTTTCCATTTCCGGAACATATCGAAAACAAACGGTAAACGACTGGCGTAGTGCTAAAAGTTCTAAATTAGTTCTATTTAGAACTTTTTGTTCAGCTAGTTGAGCCAAATGAATCAAGTTTTCGATACGTTTTTCGTAACCCTCTATTCCATAATATTTCCATGCAAACCAAAGTTTAACCGCATCAACCCTTCGTCCACATTGAATGGATTTTTTTCCCAAATCTTCTACCATGTTTAAATCGTGGAATAAATAATCGGCATCAACATCAGCAATATTATGATGCAACGTTCCTTTGGTTTTTACCAATAAAGCCGAGCAGATTAACGGAATGTTCATGAGTTTGTGAGGATTCCACGCAAAAGAATCGGTTTTTTCTATTCCTTTAAGCAAATAACGATGTTGGCTGCTTAAAATAATTGAACCTCCAAAAGAACCATCGGCATGAAGCCAAACGTTGTGTTTTTGGCAAATTTCAGCAATTTCGTCAATGGGATCGTAAGCTCCTAAAAGGGTTGTGGCACAAGTTACCCCAACAAAAAAAGGTGTTTCGCCACACTTTTTAGAAGCTATTATTTTTTGTTCAAGTTCTTCAGGAATCATTCGACCGTTTTCGTCGGCTTTTATTTTAATCAAACTTTCTGTTCCTATTCCAATAATGTTTGCGGCATTTGCAAATGAATAATGGGCATGTTCGTTAACAAAAGCACGGAGTTTTAGGTTTTTGTCATAACCTTTGTGTCTGGATTCGGGAGCTATTTGATTCCGTGCTGAAAACATGGCTACTAAGTTGGCATTGCTTCCTCCACTTACAAAAATACCATCGCCATTGGTGTAACCTGTATAACTGTTCATGAGTTGAATCATTTCTGTTTCGATGAGTGTGGCAACAGGAGCAACCTCATAAGTGTACATGGAAGTGTTGGCTAAAGCAGTAAAAATCTCACCAATAAATGCAGGAAAATTAAATCCAGAATACAATTGATTTAAAAATTGAGAATGATTGGTATTTACCGAATAATCTAAATATTTATTGATTAAGGCTAAAAATTCAGATTCGGAAACTCCTTTTTCTGCTATCGAAAAATTGATGACATCCTGCAATTCAAAGGGAGCTTTGTAATCGATAAGCGTATCTTTTTTTAGATAATCGTTTATTTTTTCAAAAACTTGGGCTAGAATAATTTCGTTATTCATAAGGTTGTTATGGCGTTATAATTTCTACTATTTCTTTATTTGTTAAAGGATCTTTGGTGTGCAATTCTACTCTCGAAATTTTAGGAAACCAAAATGTTCCACCGTCCAATTGAATAAAAATACGATTTACTTCAACATCTTTTTGATTTAATTGAGTAAAAACTTTAAAATAACCTTGCGAATCTCTCTTTAATATAAAATCTCTTTTTTTGTAAGAAACAAAACGAAATTTAGCATAATTTTCTGATTTATAGACATATTCTAAACCATACGCATAGTTTTGTTGAATCCAGGTTAATGGTTTTAATAACCCGCCTTCGGTTGCTCTAATCCAGTATGGATTAATCGGATTGATGATGTTTAAACGACCTGTTTTTTCGGTATTAATATCATAAAAAATTTCATTGGCATCTTTGCTGCGTTCAATTTTAAACAAATGATAGGGCTTGTTTTGGGTTTCGTTTATAAACGATGAAGTTATAAAAAAAATAAAAATGGATAATATTAAAATAGACTTTTGCATGATAATTCAATAATTATAACCACCTGCGTTTTCTTCCAGATTGACACCTAGCCCCAACACAATTCTATTAACAAAATTAAAGTAAGCAACAACCAATGTGGCATCTAAAATTGCACTATCGGTTAAACCAATTGTTTTAAGTTTTTCGACCAAACCAAAATCTTCGGCAGGAAAAAGAGTTAAGCGTTTTGCATATTCGCAAAGTGCCCTCTCTCTTTGGGTTAAGTCTACACCAAAAAAACTACTTCTAAGATGATTTACTTTATCAATATCCTTCCAATAATTATTTAATGCCTCAGCATGATGGGTTTGGCAATATTCGCAACGATTGGCTGCCGAAACTACCACAGCCATCATTTCCCGTTCGGCACGACTTAATTCGGATTTTGAAAACATAATTTCCAAATACAGGTCGATATGTTTTACAATACTTTCGGGACGTAAACTTTGTATTTTGTGTACTTCGGCTAATTTGCCCCTTTTGGCAATTAAGTCGGTATAAATCTTTAACAATCTACCTTCGGCTTCTTCGGGTTGTATCACTTTTATTTTACTCATGTTCTTATAAGGCTTCAATAATCTCTTTTACTATTGAACGATTTTTGTAGTCAGGGTCAAATTGTCGCCAGATAATTTTTTTATCTAATCCAATAATAAAAGTTGCTGGAATTGGTAAACGTTCGCTATCGTCGGTATGCGATTCTTTTAATTTTGCACCTAACATGGTATTGTATATCAGTTTTGTTTTCGCATCAGGATTAAAAGTTACATCAAAATAATCAGATATTTTCTGTCCATCGTCGTACAACACCGTAAATTCTGCCTTCGATTTTTCGATGGTTTTTTCAATGTATTCAGGTTTTTCCGGCGAAATAACGACTACTTGAGCACCTTTCTCTTGAATGTATTTTAAACTATCCTGAATGGTGTTCATGTGTCGGTTACAAACGGGGCACCACTGACCACGAATAAAAATCAACACCACATGACCTTTTTCTAAAGTTTTTTCTAACGAGAAAGTATTGTTGTTTACATCTACTGCGGTAAAATTTTCTACTACATGACCTACTTCAAGTCCTTTAGCGTCGTTAACAGTTTTTAAATTATCCTGAGCTTTACAAGAAAAACCAAGTGAAAAAACAGATAGTATCATGGTCATTATTTTAATTGTTTGCATTTTTATTTCCAGTTTAATATTTCTTGAATATTGATGTGGTCGCCAAAATCGCTACCATAATATGCTTTTTGTATGATTTGATGTTCGTCAATTAAAAAATCGGCAGGAATAATAGGTTTGTCTTTGCCTGATTTTAGGTTAAAAAACCCGCTAAACATCATTTTCATTACTTGTATTGGTTTTAACATCACCTTTAACATTCCTAACGACGATTGTTCAACGCCATATTTTGTATAAAATTTTAGTGTTGGATCCGGAATTATTGAAAAAGGAGCATTTTGTTTCCCAGCATATTCATTAATTTCTTCTTTTGAAGAAGCAAAAAATGCAATAATTACTATGCCTTTTTCCTCAAATTTGGGATAATTGTTAATGAGTTCTCTAACCCTTAAATTACAGAACGGACAAGCTGCTCCTCTGAAAAAACTCAACAACACTTTTTTTCCTTTGAAATCGGATAGTGTTACTTGATTATTCAAATAATCAGATACACTAAAATCGATTGCTTTATCTTTATTTTTCAGTTTCATATTTTTTTATTTTAAAAAAGATTTTCTTACGATTTCAATTTTGTTTCAGTTATTGGGTGTCGAAATAATATTAGCCCAAACAATATCATAAAGATGAAATAAAAACTACCTATTACCCATATAATAAAAGGTAGTTTAGGATTAGCAATTAATCCTTTTGTTAATGCAAGTCCTGCAATCAAAAAATGAGTAAAATTGGCAACAGCTATTGGTCGATTATAGATACCTCCAATAACACTTGCCTTAGTCATCCAGTTGAGCATTCCAAAAGCAAAAAAAAGTGCTCCTATAATTTGCATCATAAATAATGCTACTTTATTTGAATCAACATTTAGAAGATTTAACATTGTTTCAGGAATAAAAGTTAATATTATTCCTGCAGCTCCTAAGGTTAATGCACTTAGTGTCATTACTATTTTTGTATTCATTTTGTTAAAGTTGTATTTATTTTTTTGCAACGGTTTTCCCCAGCTCTATAAATTCACTCACGTTATGATACCCACCGGTTCGGGTTACAATGTTTCCTTTATAATCTAAGAATAAAAGGGTTGGATAGCCCCTTACCCCATATTTTTGTGCTAATTCTAAACCTTCTCCTTTTTCACCATCTAAAGCTACGTTAATAAACTTCCGGTTGTAAAGACTACCTACTTCTGCACTTGAAAACGTGTTGCTTTTTAGGCGTTTACAAGGTCCGCACCAGATGGCATAAATGTCTAAAAAAATCAGTTTGTTTTCTTTTTTAGCTAATTTCAATGCTTCGTCAAAAGTTCCCTGATGGAATTGTACTCCACCCACCTCATCTTTAGTAAAATCAACACTCGGAGTTTTAAAAGCAAAAACAATTATTAATACTAATACGGCTATAATTACAACAGAATATTTCATTGGTTTAATTTTTTATGATGAATTACTTAAAAAGTCGAATCAACAGTTACTTCAATACTTTTAGCAATGTTGGTCGATGGTTTTCCTTTTTCGAAAGCTATTTTATAATCGGCTAAAGCAATATTAAACTTGCTGTTTACCGAAACAACTCCTGCTTTTATTGTGATGGTAGCTTTTTCTTCGATTGATTTTGTTACACCGTGCAGATCCATTTCACCTTTAACAGTTACCGGATAAGTACCATCTTTTTTGAAGTTTACTGCCGAAAGATTTGTTATTTTCCCTATTAATTTTGCTTTCGGATATTGTTTGGTATCTAAGAATTTGGGGCTGTTGTAATGCTTTTGCATCAATGCTTTTTCAAATTCAAAACCCTGCATGGGAACGGAAAAAACCACATCGCCAGTTTCGGTATTTAAGGTCCCCACCGCTTTTGTATTATTAGCGTTTATATCTTCTGCGGTAGTGTGCGAGAAAAATTTAATGTTTGATTTTGTGGTTACTAATTTCTGTGAAAATGCAGTAAATGCAAAGGCAGAAACTGCCACTATTGTTAAAATTGTTTTCTTCATGATTTCTTTTTTTAATAATTAAATTAATGATGTTGTTTTTATAAGCAGTCGGCACCACAAGCGTGACCTTTTTCGCCATGAACCAGAACACACGAACCCTCTTTACAATCGGCACTACAAACATGGTCGGCAAGTTCTGTTTCCATCTTTGTTGTTTCTGTGTTATTTTCTTCTGTTGTCGAAATGGGTTCTGCTTCTTCTTTTGCATTACACTCACTAGTACAAGTATGTCCTTCAGCTCCGCAAGAAGGTTTTTCGCAAGAGTTGTTGCAAGCCAACAATGTTGTTGATGCAACGATGATTGTTAAAATTGTTTTTTTCATGATTTTAAGATTTGTTATTTTAGATTATAATTTGCTTTTTTGTGCTTATTGAAGACTGTGGACTGAGAACTATTATTTAATATCGCATTTATCCATAATTACATTTTCGTACATTTCTAAATCGGCATCAAATGCTGCTCCCGATTGTATTACCCCTTTGATAGTAACTGTTTGACCAATAGCTAATCCATCTGATTTAGCATTGGTTTCAGGTGTAAAAGCACAACTTACCCCAGCTTTGCCATCAGGCGATTTTAAAAGGATTTCTTTGTTTCCATTAAAATCTTCTTCGATTGAAGCAATAACACCTGTTACTTCTAAAATCTTAGATTCACCTTCTTCGTCTAAATATTTGTTGTTGGCAGTTGTTGCATCAGCTAAATACTCGTTAACCAGTGCATCAACGGTTATTGTTAAATCTGTTTTAGCCGATTGAACATCTCTGTGAGGCATGTTAAACATATACAACACCACACTTCCTCCAATTACAACTCCTGAAATAAGAAGTATTAATCCAATTTTTATAATTTTTTTCTTATTCATTTTCTGTTTTTATTACGTAGTCGTTGTTTTTATTTTTCCTGACAAAAAATTATTGAATAATAAATTTTCCTGATGTAATCAGCTTGTTTTCAATAATAATATTGAAGAAATAAAGACCTGAAGTATAGTTGTTGGCTTCAATAGCTACAACATTTGTTTTGGTAATCAAAGGAGTTAAACGATTTCCTTTTGCATCGAAAATATAAATGGTAGCTTCTTTGTTTTTTTCGTTGCTAAACATCAATTGAGAAGTCGAGCGAATAGGATTTGGTCTGATTTGATAACTTTGCACATCAAAATCAATAATTTCTATACCAACAGTTTCGGTATTTCCATAGCCACCCAAATCTAAACGGTAATTATTTTGTTGATTTTTTACGGGGTTTTCATCTTTAAAAATATATCTTTTTGGAAGAGAAAAACTCCCGCAAATACCATCAATTTTGCCAACCTGAACAAATGCTGAATTATTTACCGAACGATAAATTTTTATACCGTTGCAAGTGCTACCTTGAGAAATTTGCCAATCGAGCAATATATCGCCTTTTAAATCGGAAATATTAAAGTAATCTAAAATGGTTGATTCTTGTGCAGAAACTGCCGTGGAAAAAAATATCCCGACAGAAACAATTGATTTTTTAAGTATGGTTTCCATAATTATAAGTTATTTAAGTGATTAATGATTTGATTTTTTAGTCCCGTATTTGATACGGGATGATTTTCTTTAATTTCTTCTTCTCTTAACAAACTTTCGGAATGTTCTTTAAAAAATTGGTCGATAGCCATGCTTTGCCGGTGATAGGTTTTGCATGCCGTACAAATTGCCAAATGGAGTTTTAGTTTTAAGTTTCCCCAAAAACTTAACCTTACAAAATTGTTCTGCTCAACCATTTTGGTTGCTTTTTTGCAATTTAGATGTAATGAAGGTTTCATTTCGCAGCTAATAGTTTTACCTAATAGTCGAAGATGAATTTAAAACCTGACAAGAAAATTAAAATAAGTTGTAATTATTTGTATTACAATTAATTAAACTTTAACAACAACTGTTGTTTTGTTGAATGGGAGGGCAAGGAACTGTTCCATAACTACAATACACACAACAATCGTTGTTGATGGGTTTTAAAACCGTTTTGCAGTTTTCACATTCGTAAAAATACTGACAAGCATCGGTGGGCATGGTTTCTTCTTTTTTATGTCCGCAGTTGGGGCAAGTTATGGTTGAATGGAGCTCTATTTTCATGTGTTTATTTTTGGTGATTATTTAATTTTTGTTACTTTATACCCTGTTGAGTTGATGGCTTTTTCTATTTCAACTACCGTAGTTTGTGTATTGTCAAATTCCACTTCGGCATTTCCTTTTTCGTAAGAAGAATTTACTGCAACTATTCCGGGCAAAGTATTTATAGCATTGTTTACATGATGTTGACAGGCATCGCAAGTCATACCATCTATACTGATATTAATTTTTTGAAGATTGCTATTGTCCGAAATAATCACTTCTTGGTTACTATCCGAATAAAATATACCTGAATAATAAGGAAAGGTAATGGATAAAGTAGCGAACAAGGTAATGCCTACTAAAAATCTTTTTGTTTGGTAAAATTTTGGTTTTTCAATATCACAACCACAATCATCTGCTTTTTTCGGTTTTAAATGACTGTACCAAGCGTAGCCAATAGCTATTACGGCTAATCCGATTAAATAAGGACGAAGTGGCTCCATCCAAGATAAAGTTCCGGCAGCTCCGCTAACTCCTGCTATGGCAGCAATTACAGGTGGAATGCAGCACGATGAGGCAGCAATAGCGGCTACTACTCCAGTAAAAACAGCTTTTTTTGAGTTGTCTTTTTTTTCCATTACACGAGTGTTTTTGTGGTACTTATAATTTTAAAAAAGGGCTGAAGCAATTGAAAGTGTTCCGTTTTAAGCGAATAAAAAATAATTTGTCCCGAACGCCTTGTCTTTATTACATTTCCGTCTTTCATTTTACGAAGGTGTTGTGAAATGGCAGGAATGCTCATTCCGAGAATGTCCGATAGGTCGCAAGGACAGAGTTCGTGTTCTTCTTCCAACAAAAACAGTATTTTTAAACGAACTTCATTACCTGCTAATGCCAGCAGGCTGCTCAATTGCTGAAAAATAGTTGAATGGGTTTGCAGCTTTTTTTTACATTCGTTTATTTGCGTTTCATTGGCAAATATTCTTGAACAGGTTTGATTGTTTTCCATTTGTTTACGGTTTGGATACCACAAATGTAAATAAACATATTATTATTTAAGCAAATACTTAAATAAAAAAATTAATTATTATCATCAAAAAATAATTCGAACTGTTTTTGCCTTATTTGGTAAGCTTTAAAAGAGAAAATTATTGTAAAATAAATTGCCACAAGAAACAACGAAATTGAAATTAAGATAAGCAACTTGTCGAATTTTTCTGCTATAATATTAAGTGCAACTAATAATGCATTTACTATCAATAAACTTAAACTTAGGTATTGCAAAAAAATGGAGAAACTGAGCCTTTTTAGTTGTATAATTTTTAAAGGTAGTATGGGTTTATATTTAATTAAGTTGGTAACCAACCGAGCATTTATCTCATCAGTTAAGCCAAGAGCCATACGATTGGAGCTTGCCAAAATAACGGCTATACTTGGAATTAATGAAATGTTGATTTGCCACGTTTCCATTAGTTCATAAAAAAATTAAAATGTGAAATATCTTTCTGGTTAGAGTTTTCTTTTAAAAGAGTCAAAAACTCAAGTTGAGTTGAAACGGTTTTATCTTTTGCATACCAAGTATGTAATTCTTTTTCAAAATCGCCCCAAGTTTTGTTTGCTGGATTAATTTTCCAAGCTTTAAAAATCTGTTGAGCTTCTTGTGGTCGTGGACCCCACGCAAATAGTTCATTTCCTTGTTCATCAAAACTAACCAATTTAGGAATAGATTTGCTACCATTGGTTTGGTATTTTTCTATTAATACTGGGTTTTCGTCACGCAAAACTATTTTCAAATCTATCATTCCCTGCGAAAATTCTGCAATTTTTGCCATTACAGCAATGCTTTGAGCACTATCACCACACCAAGGCTCGGTAATTAACAACCAGTTTTGTTTTTGTTTTAAAGAAACCATGCTATCCAATAGTTCATCAGAAAGTTCAACGGTTTTGTTTAAACGCTGAATACGTTTTAAGTTTAATACAATGTATTCCATTAATTTAGACGAATAATTGGTGCCCAAGGAACTTCCTTGAGCAGCCAAATTATCCATCCAACCTAAAAACATATCATAATTGTATACTGTACCTAATAAATTCATTTTGTTTATCTTTAAAAAGTAATTATGCTTTTTCAAGAACATCTTTGAATGCTGCATTAATTTCTTCGGTTGATTTAGTTACACTAATTTGTGATAAAACGGTTTTAGTTTTGGCATCAATAAAATAAATTACCCCCGTGCCTTTGTTTGCTTGAGCAACAGTTGAAATTCCTGCTTTTTCACAACTTGCTTTTGAAGTAGCTTTGGTTTCATCGTTCGATATATCGTTTACTACGATAGAAACTTTTGGGTTTTTCATGTAATTTGATAATACTGTTTTTTCAACTCGTTCGCCATTACCTGCACATACTGGACACCAAGTTGCAGTGTTTACCATTACAATAATTTTAGCTTTTTCAGCCTTTTCTTTAATAACCTTGTTGCTTGCATTAGTTGATGTTACTACTATCAATAACATTAACATTGATGTGATTACATTTTTCATAAAAATAAATTTTAAGTGTTAAATTGTTTTGGATTCATTCCGAATGAACAGTCGAAAGATTTTTTATTTCCTGACAAACAGTATTAAAAATTCTTGATTTGTCCATTTTTTGTGTTGTTTGTCAGGAATAGATGGTACACTCGACTATCTCTATAAAATTATACAGACATGAAAAAAATAAACTTAATAGTATTGATGATAGGTCTTTTGGTTAATTCGTTTATTTCAAAAGCTCAAACGTTTAAAGCAGACATATCAAAAAGTAAATTAGAGTGGAAAAGCACAAAAATTACAGGTGAACATTTTGGTGAGGTTAAAATTCAAGCGGGTAATGTTATTTTAGAAAACGGAAAAATTACAAGAGGTGACTTTATTATTGACATGAAAGGAATATCCGTTACCGACATAGATGATAAAGAGAAGCAGAAAGATATTGTTGACGATATTAGTGGTAAAACGTTTTTTAATGTCAAAGAATTTTCAACGGCAAAATTTGTAATTAAAAATTATGTTGATGGATTTTTATCGGGAGATTTAACCATAAAGGGAAGTACTGTTCAAATAAAATTTAAAACACAATTTAAGATATTAAATAAAACTTTTGTTGCCAAAACAGTTCCATTTACTATCGACAGAAGAAAATGGAAATTAAAACTTAGTAATTGGATTAAAGAAAGTGCGGTAGATAATGAATTGGAGTTTAGCGTTTATATTGAAGCATATAACAATTAAAAACAGTTATTTATCTTTAATATGATTCCAGTTTTTATTTTTTTACCGACTCATCTAGTTAGTTTCTGTCTTTAATTCACTACATTTTAATAAAAAGATGATTTCATGGACAGGTACTAGTTGAGCTATATAATGCGATAGATTATGAAACAAGATTGTAATAATTGTTTGGTATGCCCTAATAAACAATGTATTCTAAAACATTGTAGTGCCGATTTTATACGTTCTATTCAAACAAACAAAAATAGCAGTTTTTATAAAAAAGGTCAACATATTATTGTAGAAGGAAACTCTATTTTTGGTATTTTTTTTATTCGAAAAGGACATGTAAAGGTTACCAGTTCTAATATGGATGGAAAAGAACAAATAGTTCGCCTTGCCACAACTGGACATATTATAGGGCATCGAGGTTTTGGCGGTGAAAAATACCTGATAGGTGCTGTGGCTTTAATAGATTCACAGATTTGTTTTTTAGATAATGAAGTGTTGTATAAAGCATTTATGACAAACCCGGAATTTACTTACAACATGATGATATTTTATTCTACAGAACTTAGAAATTCAGAGCAACGACTAAAATATTTGGCTCAAATGACTATTCATGAAAGAGTGGTATATGCACTGGTTTATATTATTGAGCTGTTCGAGTTGAATGTTAACAGTCAAAACTCTGCACTTATTATACTATCCAGAGAAGAAATTGCAGCAATAGCTGGAACCCGATCTGATCAAATTAGTCGGCAACTTACTGAATTAAAGCAACAGAACTGTGTAGATACATCTGGCCATACAATTATTATAAAAGACCTACAAAAGTTACAAAAAATTATTTCCCGCTACGAAGTAGCCTAGTCTTATTACTAGTTTTAATTATTAATCGAACATTATAGATAGACTCTATTTATGGATTAATCTCCTCTACACCAATCACAATAGTATTCCCAAAACAAAATTGCGTTTTCGCAGAAATTACTTTGCAAACAAACTGTTATTAAACTAATATACCTCATAATTGTAAAATAATTAAACACTCAAATTTGTATGAGAATTTAATCTTTAAAATTTTATGAAACGATTTTCTTTAAAAACAATTATTGCAAGTGTGTTTGTTCCTATAGTATTTATTGCTTTCGGTTTTGATTATAATTATAATAACGACCAATGGCAAATTCCAAAAGAAGCAGATAAATTGGTTAATCCCTTAATCAATGCTACAGATGCGACACAGAAAGGGAAAAAATTATACGAAAGTATGTGTTGGACTTGTCATGGAAAAACAGGTAAAGGAGATGGTCCTGCGGGTAAAAGTTTGAATCCAAAACCAGCTAACCATACCAGTGAAGTTGTTCAAAATCAACCTGATGGAGTAATTTTTTGGAAAATAACCACAGGAAAAGGTGTAATGCCTTCTTATGCAAAAGTACTTTCCGACACTCAACGATGGCAGTTGGTTAATTATATCCGGACGTTGGGTAAAACCATCTAAATTCATAGAGTAGATATGCAACATGTACCTATAAGAGTTATATTAAGCAATAGTTGTTTAATATCATTAGCACTGTTCTTGTTTAGTTTGCCGAAAAGTGTATCGGCTCAGGAAAATACAGAAGACAATAGTGTTCAAAATATTTTTAGCCATAGCATTTTAATCAATGCACAAACCACGGAAACGGTAGAAAAACGAGCCTTTGAATTTCGAATTCAACACCGATTTGGTGAAATGGATTTTAACGAGTCTAAAAACACCATTTTACAAGATTTTGTAGGCTTAGATGGATCTGCAAATATTCGGCTATCTTTAGCTTTTGGGCTATTAAAAAACTTACAAATAGGCATTGGTAGAACCAAAATAGATAAAGTAGTAGATGTTGATGCGAAATATAGGTTGTTACGGCAAAAAAATCAGGTAGCCCAATATCTGCAACAGCTTATTTCAATACTGCCATATCCACCGTAGACTTCCCTCAAGTTGAATCAAATGAGTTTTTTACAGATTACATCACTCCTTTTGAGTATAAATTTTCTCATCGGTTGGCATACAATACGCAGCTGTTGGTCTCTAAAAAATTTGGCGAAAAATTATCCCTCCAGTTAACACCTACTTTTATTTATAAAAACTTAGTTCCTGCCGGATACGACAACTTTATAGTAGCCACTACCTTAGGAGGTAGATTTAAAACAGGATTAACATCGTACTTGATTTTTGAGGTAGCTACTAAATTTAATAATCGAATGGATAACTACAAAGAACCTATATCTATCGGCTACGAAATTGGAACAGCAGGACACGCTTTTCAGGTTTTTGTGAGTACCACTAATCAAATTATGGAACAAAACCTTTATTTTGACCAACCCTTGGATTATACCGATGGTAAATTTTTAATAGGGTTTAATATTAAACGAACATTTTGGCACAAATGAAAAACACAACGCACATCACACGAGCATTAATTATTATAGTAATAGCCTCTTTATCAGCGTGTACAAAAGATGAGGGTCCAGTTATTATCGAAGAAGTAAAAACCGTAAGTTATTCAACTGATATTCAACCCATTTTTACCAATAAGTGTGTTACTTGTCATGACCAAAATCACTCCACAGGGCTAAACCTTAAACAAGATATTAGTTACAATTTGCTGGTTAATATTGCCTCTACAGGTTATTCTCCCACTTCACGAATTAAACCTTTTAGTAAAGAAAATTCTGTACTGTGGCATAAAGTAAATAATACAGGAGTTTATGGCGGAAAAATGCCTCAAATTGGTGATGCTTTAACAAGTTTGGAAATTCAGAAAATTGAAAAATGGATAACATCAGGTGCCTTAAATAATTAAGAAAGGAGAAATGTGAAATGTGAAATGTGAAATGTGAAAAAACAAATATCAAATAACGAAAAACAAAAAAACATGAAAACAAAAAAATTACTAATTGGTACTATCCTGATAGGAAGTATTATTTTTATGAGTAGTTGTGCTGACGATGAAGAAAAAATGCCCATACCAACTGTATTTGGGTGTATGGATCCAAGTTCTTTAAATTATAATTCTCAAGCAACTTCAGACGATGGATCGTGTAAGTATCCAGTAAATGTTACTCAAGCCAATGTAAATAGTTCTACCAATGCTTTGGCGTTGTTTGCTACAGGGCTGGCATTTGCAGTATCTATCGGACACAATGGTATGATGCCTGATGCTGGAAACGGAACAACTTTCAGGAGTACCTTTACCACTTTAGTAGGGCTTGGCAAACCCATTGTTCCAGGAACTGTTTTTACAAAAAAAGCTTACCACAATAATGCTGGTGCGATAGATACTTTGCAAGCTTTTTTTGGAATGGTAAAACGAGAAGCTGGTTATTGGCCCGATGGAGGAGATTTTGAATACTGGATGACTCCTTATGATAAAACAATGGTGGATACTTTACAAATGCCGATGGGTATGTTACCCGCCAACGTTGATAACATGATGCGGGGTAAAATTATGATGTGTGCTGGATGCCATGCCGACCCAAGTGCAGGAGGAAATTTCATTTTTAGTTATTAGTTTATAGTACACTTTTTTTCAAATCCAAAGTTTGAATGTGAGGCTGTTGGAAAGCAATTTTTAGCAGCCTCATTTAGTTTGTAGCACACTCATATTTATTTCTTTTCAAAAGCAGAAATACTTTTCCCCTGTAAGTGTTAAACTGAAGTGTTGCCATTTTAGCGAGGGGTTTAGTGATAAAATTACTCATAACACATCAATTTTATCTGACCAAATTCATTTGCACTACTTAATCTCCACTCATAAGCTTGATTAACAAAACTAGCTTCAACTAGATTGTTGTGTATGTAATCTATTTTCTGTTCTATCATTTCATTACTGTATAAAAAGAACGGATGGTTGTCGTATTTCCAGAATTTTATTTGTTGTTTTTGTGGGTTTATACTGCCAAAGTGTTTGAAAAATTTTAAAAACAACTCCTTTTTACTTTCTTATGGATTTTCTTCAATTGCTTTTATTAGTTGTTTTGCAGTATGTACTTTTAAATCTCTCAACACATTTGATAATGAACCATTTTCTGAATAGGCATAAAATGTACATGACTTGGCATTATGCAATAACAAAATATTTTTAACTGTTTATTTTGTTTGCAGTAATTTATGCTATCAATTAAAATTTCTTGATACATCCTTCGGGTAAACACATCTAACCAGTCTACAACACTTATCGTTATCCACCACCCAATCGTACCAAAATAATTATATTTCAAAGATTATTTTTATAATGGATAAAATTGAAAAAAGGCAGTTGTTTTGTTGCAACTGCCTTTAGTTATAACAAGAAGGTTATTCTTTTTCAAGTGTTCCTGTTTCGGCTTTTGCCAAATCAACTTTTTTTTCAGGTTTTACTACTGCAGTTTCAGATTTGAACAGCTTCTGACAAGGCTTACCAAACGGACAATTTGCTCCATTACCTGTGTGCATTGCAATACCGGCGGTAAGAATGACACCCGAAGCAATTAACAAAATTTTTGTTTTCATTTTCTTTCGTCAGTGATTATAGTGCTGACTCCGCACTTTTTGGTTAATAAATAATTGAATTACTTGGCAAAGGTGGGAAGGGAAATGTGATTTTTGTTTGATAAAATTGCCGAAGCGGACAAATAGAAAGATGAAAATTTTAGCCCAAATTAATCATTAGGAGGATTGAAAATCCGAACGACATGATTTAGTTGGGTTTAATCCCGACCTAGAATTTGTTTCAATGAATGTAATTCATTGATTACAAATTGTTTGTCGATTGAGCATTTTCTATTGCTGAATTTGGGTTTAGTTGCCGGATAACCAGTTTAAAAAATCGGTGGCTTTTACTTTGCTGACTGTTATCGGTTCTTCGGAAGTGAAAGAAAAAGAGAGATTTACAAGTAGTTTGCGGTGGAAATATTGCGATGCATCTTGGATGGCTTTGCGGTTAATAAGATATTGTCTGTTTGCCCTGTAAAAAATAGTTCCTGTAATGGTTTCCAGTTCGTCAAGTGTTTTATTAACAGTGTATATTTTCTGGTTGAAAGTGATAAGGTGGGTGATTTCGTTTTGAATATAAAAAATTGCAATATCATTTGTTTTAACAGGTATGATTTTATCTTTTATGTAAACCAAAACAGAGGCATCTTGTTTGTTGTTTCTGTTTCCAAACAATTCCGATATGGTTTCATAGTTTATTGCAGTTCGGGAAAGAGTGTTTCGGAGTTCTTGGAATTTACCAAGTGCATCGGCTATTATTTTTTTTGTAAATGGTTTCAGGATGTAATCAATTCCATTTGCTTTGAAAGCATTCAGTGCATATTCATCATAAGCGGTACAAAAAATTACGGGAGTTGAAACGGTAACAGCTTTGAATATTTCAAAACTCAACCCATCGCCTAATTGAATATCGCTGAAAATTAAATCGGGTTTTTCGTTTTTCTGAAAATAGTTAACAGCTTCTTTTACAGATGCTAAAACAGTAACAATCTGAGCGTTGGGTTCAACTTTTAAAATTGTTTCAGCCAAATCGTCTGCTGTAAGTTTTTCATCTTCTATAATTGCTATTTTCATTGTTAAGTATTTTGATGCTTACCGAAAATTCATTTTCGTTTTTTCTTATG
Source organism: uncultured Vicingus sp. (assembly GCA_964371285.1). Classification (GTDB taxonomy): domain Bacteria; phylum Bacteroidota; class Bacteroidia; order Flavobacteriales_E; family Vicingaceae; genus Vicingus. The sequence continues at coordinate 37,899 of CAYJMI010000006.1, forward strand.
AGTACTTCGTCTCCCGATATTATTTTATATCGTTCACAAAGGTTTTTCAACCCCAAACCTGTGCCCGGCTCTATTGTTAATTTAGGCTGTATATTATTGGTTGTAATAACTCTTTCGTTCTCATATTCAATTTCGATATATAAAGGCAATTCACTTGTCAGTATATTATGTTTAATTGCATTTTCCAGCAATGGCAAAATAGAAAATACAGGAACAAACTTTGAATGACGTATTTCTTCCGGGATTTCTATGGTATATTGTAAAGCTTCGCCAAACCTTATTTTCTGCATTTCCAGATAATCAAAACACAATTTAATTTCATCTTTTAATGTTACCATATTTGGAGTGTCGGTAGAAATAGATGCCCGCAAAAAGTCGGACAACATTACAAGGTAATTTTCGGCTTTATCGGGATTTTTCTTTATGAGGGTTTTCAGTGTGTTTAAGGAATTAAATAAAAAATGCGGATGTATTTGTTGTTTTAAATGCTGGTTTGTGGCTTCTATATTTTTGATTTTTAATGCTGCATTTTCAAGTTCTATCCTTGTTTTTTTCTCACGAAGAAGTATTAAATCCTGTATCAGTAAAACTATTGTATTGAGGGAAAAGCCCAGTACAAAACTTGCATACATTGCTCCTTTGTGGTGGTCAATTTCTGAATTATGCTGAATAAAATGTTCTATGGCAGTATTGTCATTAGCAATAATTGTGCTTATTAAAAATCGTGTTATGATAATAAGCGTAACGCAAATAATATAACTTAAAACGTAACGGGTATGTTCGGGAAATTTATTTTTAGCATATTTTTCGTTTAAATAAACGAGAACCATGTTGATTAACCAAATAATAAAAATAAATAAGGAAAGAATAAGTCCGATTTTAAAAAACCAAATGATAGAAACGGATTGAAAAATAGCATGAGGAGCAATAGCCAATGCACCGATTAAAACAGAGGTAGTAACCGCTGTTTTAATCAATTTTTTTGTCGGAACCGCTGAATTCATAAACGGTGCAAAGTTAGCACGGAAAATCAGTGAAAGCGATAATAAATGATTTTAAACGGACATTATTTATTCCCAAACGGACAAATTAATAAGTTTAAGACACTCATTCGTTTGGTTTAATTTGATTTGTTAGATTCCATTAGTTATAACTTTTGGCTTGGACACGGTTAGAAAATAACCCATTACAAATAAAACTGCGATTGCAGTTGTCAAGAACGCAATTGTCGCACCGAATTGAAACCAAATTAGTCCAGTTAGCGAACTTGCCAACATTGTGCAAATGCTTTGAAGCCCTGAAAATGTTCCAATTGCCGTTGCTGTGTCTTTTTTGTCGGTAATGTTTGAAATCCACGCTTTTGAAATTCCTTCGGTTGCAGAAGCATAAATACCATAGAGGAAAAATAGCCCGAAGAAGAAATATAGATTTGTGTTAACTGCCATACCAAAATATACTATCGCAAATAATGCAAGTCCGATGATAAAAATTGTTTTTAGCCCCACATTGTCGGCAAGAACGCCAATAGGAAAAGCAAACAAAGCGTAAATAAGATTGTAAAAAATATAAACTCCAACAACCATTGTGTCGTCAAGTCCTGATTGCTTTATTTGAAGCAAAAGAAAAACATCAGAACTATTAAAAAGCGTAAATATTAAAAGTCCGATTACAAGTTTTCTGTATGCTACGGGGCTTGCTTTCCAATAATTTAAGAACGAAAAAAATGGTATCGATGCCTTTTTATGTTCAACTGCCTTTTTGTCTTTGAGGTAAAGCGAAGCTAAACCCGCAAATAGCCCAGGAATAAATGCGATAAAAAAAAGTGTCTTGTAGTTTTGCGGATAGTAATATAAATAAAGCAAAGCCAATGATGGCCCGATAACTGCCCCTAAAGTGTCCATTGAGCGATGAAACCCAAAAACTTTTCCTTTTGTCTGCGGTGTTGCTTCGTCTGAAAGAATTGCATCTCTTGCACCTGTCCGAATGCCTTTACCGAAACGGTCAATTGTCCGTGCAAAAAATATCCAAAGTGGATAAGTAAAAATTGCCATCATTGGTTTAGAGATGGCACTGAACGCATAACCAATTTGCACAAATGGAACTCTTCTGCCCGAAATATCAGAAAGTTTGCCAAAATAACCTTTGCTAAGTCCTGCTGTTGCTTCTGCAACACCTTCAAGTATTCCAATAAGTAAAATTGAAAAACCAATTGTCTTTAAGTAAATCGGCATAATCGGATATAGCATTTCGCTTGCCGTGTCTGTCAGCAAACTAACTACTGATAAAATCCAAATTGTCCGTGTGATATATTTCAAAGCAAAAGTTTTAAAACACCAAAACCTTATCGCTATCCACCACCCAATTGGTTAGTTCTGCCATAGTGCTTAATTCAGCACCTTCAATAAGTGGAATGTTTTTTAAACCTCTTGCATCGGCACAACCACCACATATTTTTACTTTTGCTCCTTTGTTCAACGAAAGTTTTAACATTCGTTCAATGTTGTAATAACCGTTGGGTGTGGTTTGGTTGGCAATGGCACAATTGGCAGCATCTGCCATTAAAAAAATTCGCACTTCAACCGTTTCGTGGTCTTTGTTTAATTGGTTAGCCAATCGTAAAGCATTGTATGCTTTTTCTGTTCCGTAAGGAGCATCGTTGATAATGATTAAAATTTTCATGTTGGTTGGTATTATTAATTTTATTTTTCATTCATTGGAAAACCTTTGTCAATCCAATCTACTTTTAAGTTTTTAGGTAGATTTAATAATTTATGATTGGTAAATTTTAAATCATTCAGCAGTTTAAATGTTGGGCGAATGTTCGGGCAGTCGCCAAACGGACAACAACCGCAATAAATTACAATGTTGGCATCTTTTGGCAATTTACTTACTTCATTTTTTAGTTTCGCAACATTATTTTCGTCGCTACCTTCGCCAATTTCAACGGCATTTTTTATGAGCCCTGCCGGTCCGATATTAAAAATGAAGGTGGTTTTTTCATTGATAATTTTTGCCAGTTCAGCCGGTTGAATCAGCTGGTTTTTTGTCCAAGGTTCTTTACCCTCCTGAGGGGAAAAACTTTTAAAAGCAACTGTTACCATTGCAATAACAGCGATTGATAAGAAAATAATTTTAGTGTTTTTCATGGTGTGTTGTATTTAATTTAGATTAAGATTTAGAAGTATTTAAAGAACCAATATTTTTCAAACCAAACTTTTGTCCAATGCCAGAAAAAACTTGGTTTTTTCATTTTTACAACAGGTAAAGGGGATCCATAAAAATTGCCACCTGCATATCCTGCTTTCCCGTTGCCCATTTCTAAAAAACATTGTCCTTCTCCGTTAAATGTTTTGTCGGGTGTTTTGCCTGCAATTTTTTGAGCAATATTATAAGCAACAGTTTCTGCCTGATAATGTGCAAAAACACCTGCTTTTGGCAAAGGTTTACCCAATTCCAACGGAATAAATGTAATGTCGCCAATGGCATAAACATTTGAAAAATTGGTTTCCATGGTGTTACGGTCAACTTCAATCCAACCCGATTTGCCAATCAATGCAGTTTCTTTAATTACTATAGGACATTCGTGTTTTGGCGTGTATGCCAATAAATCGAATTCGATGGTTTTGCCATTACTAAAAGTCAACGTTTGGTCAGTGGCAGCGGTTAATTGATGTTCAGGATAATAGTTAACACCTTTCATTTCTACCATTTGTTTTACTGCTCCCGACAATTCCTTTCCAGCCACACCCATAGGTCCGGGTTCGGGAGTAAAAAGCGAAATTTCTGTTTTAGCACTTAGTCCTTTGTTGCGAATAAAACTTGCTACAAGCATTGCGGCCTCATAAGGTGCAGCCGGGCATTTGAATGGTAATGATGGAACTAATACAACAATTTTTCCGCCATTAAAATGTTGAAGCTTTTCATTAAATTTAGTTGCACCGTCAAGTGTATAAAAATCGTGCCCGTAATTATTTAAGTTGTGTTCAGTATTTTGCTCCACACCAAGAGAAATTACCATATAATCGCCGCTGTATTCTTTACCTTTTACCAAAACGGAAATTTGTTCGGGATTTACTTTTTCAATGTTTCCAATAACCACTTCAATTCCTGTCCCTGAAATTTTTTTGGTACTCCTGTAAACTTCATTCGGTTTTCGTTTACCAACCATTAACCAAAGGAGCGAAGGGGCAAAAATGTTTTTTTCTTCTTTTTCAAAAAGAATGATTTTGGTATTATTCCCAACTTTTTTACTTAATTCTTTAGCGGTAATAATTCCTCCAGTTCCTGCACCTAATACCAATATTGTTTTGCTCATATTTTTATAGGTTACATTTTTTCAAGAAGATCTTTTTGTTTTTTAAGGCTGTCAATCAGCACCTCACGCATTAGTCGACATGCTTCAGCCACTTTTTTTGAGGAAAGCGAAAAATAAATACATTGCCCTTCTCGTCTAGTTTTTAAAATACCCTTTTTGGTCATTACCGAAAGGTGTTGGGAGAGGTTGGATTTTAATCCGCCTGTTATTTCCAGAATGTCGGTAAAACAAAGTTCATTATTTTGCAGCAAGTCAATCACCTCAATACGTAATGGATGTCCCAGTGCTTTACAAACATCAGCGTGCAGTTCAAAAATTTTCTTGTCAATCATTGTTAATTGTTTAATAGTTCACAAATTTATAAACAATTAAATTAATTGACAAATTTTTTGGAAAATTTTAACGGAATTCAACGAAACATAATGATACGATACAATAGGAGGCTAAGATTGATTTTTAAGTTTATCATGTAGCTTGATTTTAAAACCCTCCATTTCCTCTTTATTCATGGGTTTGGTATTTTTTAAAAAGGAATCAATGGTGGGCGATGATTTTGCATAACATTCGCAGGGAGGGCACAACAATTTATGAAAATATAACCTGATTTTTTGTGCCAAACTCAACGGCTTAAACTCATTACTATCCATAAGTTCGGTTGCTTTTTTACAGCTGTAAAATAAGGTGTTAAAGAGAGTTGCCATTAATTCCAGTTTTTATCGATACAATTTTTTAGGTGCAACTTTGCACGATGAATAATTTGCCAATAATTGGCGGTTGAAACACCTAATTCGTCACAAATTTCTTCGGGCGAAATGGTGGTTAAGTATTTAGAGTGAATAGCTATTCGCCACTTTTTGGGCAAATTTTCCATACATTTTTCTAATACATTATTAAATGTTGGATTGTCTAACAAATGTTGTTCAACTTCAAAAGCATGTTCTTTTGGGTTTTTCCAATGATTGTTTTCGTCAAACAAATCGTTAACCCTATTGTTTGCTTCATCTTCTGCCGTATTATCAATAATGGAAAAACTCTTACTTTTTTTACGGTAAAAATCAATAATCTTATGGTTTAAAATAGACAATAACCATGTTTTTGGGCTACTATTATTTTTAAAATTATCAAATGAATTGAATGCCGATAAAAAAGTTTCCTGAACCAAATCTTCGGCAGTTTCTTTCGACGATGTTTTATGATATGCCCATGACATTAAATCGTCGGTAAAATTGTTTACCCAAGTAGTAAATATAACCTTTTTATTTTCAGTTTCGCTGCTCATTTAGTTGCAAGCAAATGTAGGCTAATTTTAAAAGTGTAACTACTCAGCAACGATATTTTGAAACAAATTGCACGAATTACAAATGTTATTTTCGTGGAAATGTAATTGTTTAAATATTTTTAATTACACGAATAACGCCACATAAGAAGTGTGACGATGTTTTTCGTGTAATTCATGTCATTTTTTGTAAGATATTTTTTGTCATGAAGTAATCAAAATATCAATCAAAAACTTTTGTTCCTTCGGTGCAATTTTGGCAAATATCAATTGCCGAACGGTTGTTGAGCAATTGTGTTCTAAAACCAATGTAGTTAGAGTTTTGCCAAACTTGTTTTAGGGTTGAGGTTTGTAAATCACCCAATTGATGTTTCGCATCTTTATCAAAACAACAAGGTACAATTTTTCCATCCCATGTAATTACACACGAACTCCACATACGCCAACACTCATTGAGCATTTTGTTTTTTAAACGATAGGTTCCGTCGGTTTGTTTTTTATAACGGGCATAATTCTCATTTTCTGGAATTAGTGGGTTTCCGTGCTGGTAATCGTAAACCTGAGCAGTTTTAAATCGGATTTCGTCAACACCCAAATTGGCTGCTAAAGTTTTGGCATCTTCTATTTGGTGTTCGTTGGGTTTTACCACTAAAAATTGAAAAATAACATAAGGCGTTTTACTTTTTAAGGTTTTTTTGGCTTCTATCATGTTTTTTGCACCTTCTAAAACCTTTGCCAAATCTCCACCTTTTCGGTAACTTTCGTAGGTTTTTTGGGTTGTACCATCAATAGAAATGGTTAGTCGGCTTAAACCTGATTTTACCGTTTCTTCAGCTTTTTGAGCGGTTAAAAAATGTGCGTTGGTTGAAGTGGCAGTGTATATTTTTTTACTGTGAGCATAAGCAACCATTTCCAAAAAATTGGGATTAATGTAAGGTTCGCCTTGAAAATAAAAATTGAGGTAAAAAGCATGGTGTTGAACTTCGTCAATAATTTTTTTATAAAAATCGGTTTTCAGGTTTCCTTCGGCTCGGGTAAATTGTTTTAGTCCGCTTGGGCATTCGGGGCAACCCAAATTACAAGCTGTGGTGGGCTCAATGGTTATGCTAAAGGGTAAACCGCTTACAACTCCTTTTTTAGAAATCTTTGCCAAAAAAAAACTTGAGTAAACCTTTGCTGCATTAAAGCATTTGGTAAGGCTAAGTTTAGAAATGAGGTTATAATTATCGTACCACGATGTTACCATTCATCAAAATTACGAATTGCATTTTGGATAAATAATGTAAATTCACAGCGAGAAAAATTACCTTTTTGAAACATTATACCTTTTTCATCTTGTTTTTTGTGTTGTTTGTAACAGCGGTAGCCCAACACACCCTAAAAGGTAAAGTAATCGACGAAAAAACCAAAGAAGCTCTTGCTTTTGTAAACATTCTTACCAATCAAAAAATAGGAGCCACCACCAATATTGATGGTTTATTTACCATTAATGCTACTTCACCAATAACCAGATTAAAACTAAGTTATGTTGGATATGAAATGAAAGAAATAGATGTTACGGGAAAAACATCTTTGGTAATTTCTTTAACACCAACCAGCTACCAACTTTCTGAATTTACGTTATTGGCAGGCGAAAATCCAGCCCACCGAATCATTAACAAAGTGGTAGAAAACAGAAACATTCATAATCCTGAAAAAAGTTTGAATTTTAAGTACGAATCGTACAACAAGTTGTTTGTTACTGGAGCTGTAGATACGGCAATTATAAACCATCCAGAAAAAATAAACTCACTTGATTCAAGTAGTCAACGAGCCATTGAATTTTTAGAAAAAACCCACGTTTTTTTAATGGAATCGGTAACCGAACGTAAATACATGTTGCCTGATAAAAGTTACGAAAAGGTTTTGGCATCAAGGGTTTCGGGTTTGCAGAACAACACTTTTTCGTTAATTGCTACCGAATTACAATCGTTTTCGTTTTATAACGAAATGTTAAATGTTGCAGGAATCAGCTATCTCAACCCAATTAGTGTAAACAGTGTAAATAAGTATTTTTTCTTAATTGAAGACACCACATTTAGTTGAATAGATACTGTTTATGTAATTTCTTTCCGACCAAAAAAAGGTAAAAACTTTAGTGGATTAAAAGGATTATTGTATATCAATACCGATGGTTATGCTGTTCAAAATGTTATTGCCGAACCCAACGAAGAAATTGAATCGTTTGAAATTAAAATTCAACAGCAATACGAAAAAATAGAAAACAGGTGGTTTCCTGTTCAACTCAATACCACTATATTGTTTAAAACTGCAAGCATCAATGATTTTAAAATGCTCGGAATAGGGAAATCATACTTAAAAAACATTAAAATAAATCCTGAACTTAAGAAAAAGGAGTTTGGAATTGTAACCACCGAAGTAGCCGAAGATGTAACAAAAAAAGACGAAGAATTTTGGAATAAATATCGAGAAGATACCCTGTCGGATAAAGAAAAAGCTACTTATCATGTAATTGATAGTATTGGGAAAGTGGAGAATTTTGATAAAAAACTGACAGCTTTTGAAGCCTTTTTAAGCGGAAAATTAAAATTAGGGTTTGTTGATGTTGATTTAAATCGTTTTTTACGGTACAACGATTATGAAGGGTTTAGGTTAGGTGCCGGATTACACACCAACAATAAGGTTTCTAAATTTTTTAATGTAGGAGGTTATGGGGCTTTTGGCACAAAAGATAAGACTGTTAAATATGGAGGAGATGTAAATTTTTTCATCCACCGAAATTACGATGTTGAACTAAATTTATCTTATCAAAAAGACGTTATTGAACCTGGCGTTACACCATTTTATTCTTATAAAATTCCGTTGTTGAGCACGGCAGGAAATCGTTTTTTTTACATGAACAGAATGAATAACAATGAAAAAATTGAAGCCCGATTAAAGTTTAGAACCTTTCGTTATTTAAAAGTATATTTATTTGTAAACCAAGAAAGTATAGCTGTTACCAATGATTATTATTACACCAAAAAAATTGATGAATTTACTTGGCTGTACGACCAAAATTATTTGTTTAACGAGGTTGGGGTTGAGCTAAAATATGCGTTTAAACAAAAAGTAATTCAAACAACCAATTATAAATATGCTAAATCGACCAATTACCCCATTTTATATGCTAAAATAGAACGAGGAATTAACAATTCTTATGGCGAATATGACTATACTAGGCTTACCGTTAAAACTGAAAAATCATTTGAAATTAAAAACATTGGTAAGCCAAGTATTTATGTGGAGTCTGGAATAATTTTTGGCAATGCTCCAATTCAAAAACTAAACAATTCGATAGGGATAAATGCATTATCTTCTTTTCAAATTTCATCTGATTTGGTTTTTGAAACCATGTATCCTTACGAGTTTTTTTCCGACAAATTCACTTATATTCATTTAAAACACAACTTTGGAAGCTTGTTGTTGAAAACAAAAAAGTTTAAACCTGAACTGGTTTTAGCTTCAAATATTGGTTTTGGAACTCTAAACAACAAAGAAAATCATGGTGGTATAAAATTTAACACGCTCGAAAAAGGTTTTTATGAATCGGGATTACTAATTAATAATTTAATAAAGCTCAACTTTACCACTTTTGGGGTTGCAGCATATTACCGTTACGGACCATATAAACTCCAAAAAGAAAGTGATAACTTTACTTTTAAAATGAGTATAGGATATTCGTTTTAATTAATGTAAAAATTCTTTGATGTAAAAATTAAAAAAATAAAATCATGAATAAAAAATGGCTGTTTTTCTTAATCCTATTAATAAGTAGTTTTTCTACCCAAGCCCAATTATTAGAGAATTTTACTGATGGTGATTTTACGACTAACCCTGTTTGGAGTGGCGATAATACATTGTTTACCATAACAACAGGAGAGTTAAACTCACAAAGCTCGGGGGCAGCAAATTATTATTTAAGTACCCCATCAACTTTAGCTGCTAATGTGGAATTTTTGTTTGACATCAACCTAAAATTTGCAACTTCTGGAAGCAATTATGTTGATGTTTATTTACTATCTGATGTTGATACCTTAACAAATCCTCAAAACGGTTATTTTGTTCGGATTGGAAGCACACAAGACGATATTAAATTGTATAAAATTGTTGGTGGTACAGAAACCATCTTAATTGATGGAGCTGATTTAAGTGTAAACAGTAGCACCAACAACCCATTCAGCATAAAAGTTACTCGCGATGCCACCGATTTATGGACTTTAATGTACGACGATGGTATTTTAGGTTCATTTTTAAACGCTGGAAGTGTTGTTGACAATACCATCAATTCTTCGTCCTATTTTGGTGTAAAAATTATTCAGTCAACAGCTGCTTCAGTTGTCAACAATCATTTTTTCGATAATTTTTATGTAGGTGTAATTGGTGCCGACCTCACTCCTCCAGCCATCGATTCTGTTGTGGTTATTGATGCTAACAACATTGATGTCTATTTTAACGAAACAGTTGATTTAGCAACATCACAAACCTTAACTAATTATTCGGCAGACAATGGGCTTGGCAACCCTTCATCAGCAACTAGAGATGGGTTGGATTCATCGTTGGTTCATTTAACTTTTGCAGCGACTTTTGGCAACAATGTGCTAAACACACTTACTGTTAACAGTGTAGAAGATTTAAGCGGAAATGCCATAATAAATGCAACCAAAACGTTTATGTATATCGTTATTGTTATTCCAAATTACAAGGATGTGGTCATCAACGAAATTCATGCCGACCCCACACCCCAAGTTGGTTTGCCCGATGCTGAATTTGTAGAGTTGTACAACAAATCGGCTAATGCATACAATCTTTTGGGATGGAAATTTGTAAATACCACCACCATTAAATTGCTGCCCAATTTTATTTTAGCCCCAAACAGTTATGTTATTCTTTGTAATAGCATTGATACTGCTCTCTATTCTTCTTTTGGTAATGTTATCGGTATTTCTTCTTTTTCGGCTTTAACCAATGGTGGAGATAGTTTAACCCTTTTAGATGACAATAATAATTTATTGGATGCCGTTGTTTACGACATTAGTTGGTATCAGGATGCTGTAAAAGACGATGGTGGCTACTCGTTAGAATTGATAAACCCTGAAAACCCATGTGGTGGAGCATTAAATTGGACAGGTTCGTTCAGTTTAGATGGAGGAACGCCTGGAACTCAAAACTCGGTGTACGATATTTCACCCGATTTAACCAATCCAAAAATTTCGAGTGTTGAAGTAACAAGTTTAACTCAGCTTACCATTTATTTTAATGAAACGATGGACAGTACCAGTTTGGCAAATGCTGTTGTTACTGTTTCGGGCGGAATAAGCATTACTTCGATTGTTGTTCAATCTGCACCAAATAAAATGGTAATTAATGTAACACCTAATTTAGATTCGTCAACAGTTTATACCTTGCAAATTTTAAACGCTACCGATTGCAGTAGCAACACATTGTTGCCCGATAGCATTAATTTTGGAATAGGAATTTCACCACTTCCTTTTGAGATAGTTATTACCGAACTTTTTCCTGATCCAGACCCATCAATAGGACTACCACTTTTTGAGTACTTGGAATTGTATAATAATTCAACCAAAGCAATAGATTTAAGTGGATTAAAAATTTCGGATCCATCAACAACCAGTGGATTTTTAACAGGAAAACTATTTCCAAACGAGTATGTTATTATTTGCGGTACAAGTGCTGTTAGTCAATTTACTCCTTATGGCAATGTAATAGGGGTAAGTAGCTTTCCTTCTCTAAACAGTTCTGATGACGAAATCAAATTAATCAACACATCAGGAGAAATTATTCACCAAGTAAATTATGTTGATACTTGGTATCAAGATGATGCTAAAAAAGATGGTGGCTGGAGTTTAGAAATGATAGACCCAAACAACCCTTGTGGTGAAGAAAGCAACTGGAGAGCATCAACCAAATGGTTTGGAGGAACACCAGGAACACAAAACTCCATTTTTGGTTCAAACACAGACAATGCTGCTCCTGTTTTGTTAGGGGTTTATGCTTTAAACGATTCTACGGTTCAACTAGTGTTTAATGAAATTACTTATTTAGGAACAGCAACCATCAACAATGGAATTATTATTGGCTCTGTTCAGCAGCAAACCAGTAAAATTTATGTGTTGAATTTATCGAACAAACTTACTGTTCAAACCTCTTATACGGTTTCCATTTCTGGTGTTTCTGATTGTGTGGGCAATACAGCTAATTTATCGGCTTCGTTTTCATTACCAGAACAAGGTTTGGCGGGTGATATTGTAATCAACGAAGTATTGTTTAATCCGTTTACCAGCGGTAGCGATTTTGTAGAGATTTACAACAATTCGAATAAATACATTAACCTTCAAAACTGGGAATTAGCCAATTTCGATAACGACAGTATTTCTAACCGAAAAACTATTACAACTGACCCTTATGTGTTGCTACCAAAACAGTTTTTGGTTTTAACTAAAGATGCCACAAACATTAAACAAGAATACATTAATGCCAAAGAAGACAGAATGCTCGAAATGGAAACTTTGCCAACCTATAACATTGATGAAGGAAACGTTTATTTGGTAAATAATCAAAACCAAACTGTGGATAATTTTGAGTACAACGAAGACATGCACTTTGCGTTGTTAAATGATTTTAAAGGTGTTTCGTTGGAGCGGATTGATTACAATAGATTAAGCAACGATAAAACTAATTGGCATTCGGCAGCAGAAGATGTTGGTTATGCTACTCCCGGTTACGAAAATTCACAGTTTCATGGCGTTGAAATTACAGATGGAATTACGATAAGCCCGGAAACCTTTTCGCCTGATAATGATGGTATTGATGATGTGGTAAACATTTCTTATCAATTTGCTGAAGCTGGGTATTTTGCCAATATTGTGATTTATGATTCAAAAGGAAGATTAATTAAAAATCTATTGTTGAATGAATTACTTGGGGCTAAAGGAACCTTTAGTTGGGACGGCATAAACGAAAATAACGAAAAAGCTGCCATCGGCATTTACATCATTTATGTTGAAGCATTTAAGTTAAACGGTGATACCAAAAAATTTAAAAAAACGTGCGTGTTGGGTGGGCATTTGTGATTCATATTTCACAATTAATTCGTGAGATAAAATGGTTAAAACCATTTGTAAAAAATGAACAAACATCATAACCCACGGTTTAAACCGTGGGCTATGAAATGAAAATAACATATCGAACCGTTTTAACGGTTTCTAAATATATTTTATGCCACATTCATTTAATAAAATTTGGATACATGCTATTTGGGCAACCAAAGAACGAATGCCTTTAATCAACGAAAAATCTGAGCGAGTTATTCATGATTATATGCGAAAACAATTTATCGATATAGGTTGCCCAGTGAGAATCATAAACGGAATGCCCGACCATGTTCATTGTTTGTTTTTATTAAGTCCACAAAAATCAATTGCAGAAACCATTAAGCAAATAAAAGGGAGTACTTCTCATTACATTAATGAACAAGAATTAATCCATGAAAAATTTGCTTGGCAAACAGGTTATGCAGCGTATTCTGTAAGCGAATCTCAATTAGAAAAAGTATTTCGATACATAATAAATCAAAAAGAACACCATGCTAAAAAGAGTTTTCAGCATGAATATGACGAGTTTTTAAAATTGTATGGATTAGAACAAAATGGTTGAAACCATTTGTAAAATAGAAATAAACATCATAGCCCACGGTTTAAACCGTGGGCTATGAAATGAAAATAAACAAGCGTTTTAACGGTTAAAAAATAATTATAATGAACACATCCATATTCCAAAAGCCACCTATGCAATTGTTGTTAATTGCTATGCTTTGTGTATTTTCAGCAGTACTGTTTTCGTTACTGGCAACCCTTTTAGTGGTGCTTTTTTATGGTTTTGATATGAATAGCTTTACTGATTATTCAAACCTTAATGTAATTGAAGGATTAAAACTTTTTCAACTCATGAGTGCCATCGGATTATTTATTGTACCACCCTTTATTTATGGGATTATAGTAAGCAAAAAACCACTTTCTGCTTTAGCATTAAATAATTTTTCGGCACCAAAAAATTGGTTGTTGGTATTATTGATAATGGTAGTTTCTGCACCTTTTATGTCGTGGTTGGTAGAGTTTAACAGCCAATTGGTTTTACCCGATTTTTTAGCACCATTAGAAGCTTGGATGAAACAAAGTGAACAGAGTGCTGAACAAATAACCAAATTATTTTTAACCTTTGATGGATTAGGCAGTTTTCTTTATATTTTACTTATTGTAGCTATTGTTCCAGCAATCGGAGAAGAGTTGTTGTTTAGAGGAGTACTTCAAAAAATTATGGTGGATTGGATTAAAAATTACCACATTGCTATTTGGGTAACAGCCATTTTATTTAGTGCCTTACATATGCAGTTTTTTGGGTTTTTACCACGAATGTTGTTGGGAGCTTTGTTTGGTTATGTGTTTTATTGGTCGGGCTCATTATGGTTACCAATTTTAGGGCATTTTATCAATAATGGAAGTGTGGTACTTTTAAGTTTTTTTTACCCCGAAATGATAAACAACACTGAAATTACCCTTTTTGAAGGCGATGCCAATTGGATAGCAACTATTGTTAGTGGAGTTTTTGTGGTTGGGTTAATGGTAGTTTTTAAAAGATTGAATCCATCAAAAAACAAACCAACACCACATCATGCACTTTCCAACTAAATTTATTACTTTTGTGGGCTTTACCATCCGTCAGGTGACGGATTAAAATTTAAAAAGATGAATACTGTATTATTAGGCATGTTCGGTACGCAAGAAATTATTCTTATTGCAATTGTTGTGATTCTGATGTTTGGTGCAAAAAAAATTCCTCAGTTAATGAGAGGTGTTGGCACAGGGATAAAAGAATTTAAAGACGGAATGAAAGAAGGCGAAAAATCCGCAGAAGACGAAAAAAAAGACCAATTAAAATAAGTTTTTTGTCGTTTTGACAAAACAAAAAATAAGCTTCGGAGTTTTAATTTTTATGCTCCTGATTGTTTTTTAATGAAAAAACAAGTGCTTTTTTACAAGAGATTAGTTTGTTTTTTCAAAATATTTAATGCATCTTTAAGGTCTAAAATAATTTTATGATTAATAAATTTAACAAAATAACCCTTTTATTCATTACCTTTTTTGTAGCTTCTGCTACAATTTTTGCAAATAGCGATACCATAAAAACTAAATTTGAGGTAGAAGATGACGACCCTGTTCTATCAACAATTGATGCCGCAATGCTTTCTGGCTATTTCGAATCGTTGGGGCTAAACGAAAATTTTACAAAATCAACCAAGTATAAATATAGTCGCGATTCTGTTCCAGAATTTGACAGTTTAACGTATGTAAAACGATTTAAAACACTAGATGCTAACTCGCCATTTAGTTTGGTTTACAATGGATATGTTAAAGCTTATGTTAACCTTTATGCCAAACGTAGGAAAAAAATTACTGCTAAAATGTTAGGTTTAGCACCCTTATACTTTCCAATTTTTGAAGAAAATTTAGATAAATACAATCTTCCATTAGAATTAAAATATTTAGCAATTATTGAATCTGCATTAAATCCAAAAGCAAAATCGAGAGTTGGAGCAACAGGGCTGTGGCAATTTATGTATGAAACAGGAAAAATGTACGATTTGAATGTAACTTCTTTTCATGATGAAAGAAGTGATATTTATAAATCAACTGATGCAGCATGTAGGTATTTAAGAGACCTATATAAATTGTACAACAATTGGGATTTAGCTTTAGCAGCTTACAATTGTGGACCAGGAAATGTGAACAAAGCCATTCGTCGTTCTGGTGGAAAAACCGACTTTTGGGAAATCATGGGATTTTTACCTCGTGAAACCAGTGGTTATGTTCCTGCTTTTATGGCAGTAAATTATGTAATGAGTTATGCTGCTGAACACAATATCCAAGCAGTAAAACCTGATGTTTCTTGTTTTAAAGTAGATACTGTTGGTGTTAATCACCACGTATCGTTTGAACAATTATCTGAGGCATTGAATATTCCGGTTGAGTATTTAGAATACATCAACCCAACCTACAAACACAACTACATTCCTGCAACAGGAAAAGCAAACACCTTATGTTTACCAGCCGATAAAATGGGCTTGTTTTTAACCAATGAAGAAGAAATTTATGCCCAAAAAAATACAAAAGAAGAAAAATCAGCAGAACTAATAGCCCAAAACATTGTAGTTGAGCCACAACGAAGTGAATCGATAGTTTACAAGGTAAAAAGTGGTGACGGCTTATCAAAAATTGCTCAACAATACCATTGTAGAACCACTCAAATAAAAGAGTGGAACAACTTAAAAAGCGACCGATTAAGTGTGGGTCAAAGCCTGTACATTTATCCTAAAGCAAGTTATGTTGCTCAACAAAAAACACAGGAAGTTAAAGCTACTCAAATGGCTGCAACAAAAGCTACCACTGATGGAAAGTATCTCTATTATACCGTTAAAACTGGCGACAATTTATACCGTATTGCTGCAAAATTCGAAGGCTCAAGTGTAGATGAAATTATTAGTTTAAACAAAGGATTAAATCCAAAGTCATTAAAGTCGGGAACCAAAATAAAAATAAAACCCATTGGCTAAAAAATCGTTTTTTTTAAGTCTATTTACTATTGTACTATTTTCGTTTACCATCATTTCTTGTGATGAAATTAACGAACGTGTTTTGCCTCGTCCTTCAGGAAAATCAGGGAATTTATTGGTTGTTGTAGATTCGTTTTACTGGAATAATAAAACAGGCGAAGCCATTATGGAAACCTTTGCCAAAACTCAGGAAGGATTGCCACAACGAGAGCCTTTGTTTGATCTTATCTTTTTGCCTCATCAACATTTTGCCCAAATATTTAAAACCAACCGAAACATTATTTTGGTTGAAATAAAACCCAACTCCAAAAACAAATTAGCCATTAACAGCGAAGTTTGGTCAACCACACAGTTGGTGGTAACCATTACTGCTCCAACCGACGAAATTGCTGCACAAACCATTTTAAAAAACGGAAAAGTGTTGGTGGATTATTTTAACAACAAAGAAATTGAGCGACTTCAAACTCAAACCAACCAAAGCAGCAATCCAAAAATTAGTAGTGTTTTAAAAAAGAAGTTTAACCTCAACTTTAACATCGACAGTTATTACCGAATAGCTACCGATACTACAGATTTTATTTGGCTAAAAAAAGACAAAATGGCTGGCGAACACCCTATCAGCCAAGGAATGTTTATCTATTCTTATCCATACACCAGCGACTCTACTTTTAACGTATTTAGTATAACAGATAAACGTAATCAAATTACCAAAGAATACATTAAAGGAACCGTTGATAGCACGTACATGCAATCGTATGCTGAATATGTGCCTAATGAAAGAGAAATTAACATCAACGGTTTGTATGCAAAAGAATTGAGGGGTTTATGGTTTATCAAAGGCGACTTTATGGGCGGACCTTATGTAAATTATACGTTGGTGGACGAAAAACGCAATCGTGTTATTTGTATCGATGGCTATGTTTTTGCCCCAAAATTTGATAAACGTGAGTTTTTACGAGAGTTGGAGGCTTTTGCTTTGTCTGCAAAAATTACTGATTAAAGGTTTGCATTTACACTAAACCCGGTATATTGCAAGGGTACTGTTAGTGGAAGTGCTAATTATAGGTCAAGCACTACGCGAATATTTACTTTCAGCTTTTGTATTTGGTCTTTATTCAAATGGCCTATTTTATTAATAAGTCTTTTGTTGTCTATTGCCCTGATTTGGTCTAACAACACGTCACTTAATTTATCTAATTGTCCTTTTTTTAAATGAACTCTTAACAAGTTTATGTCAGCCTGAACATTCGTGGTTATGGGGCAAATGATGGTCGATAAGTGAATGTCGTTCAACAAGTCTGTCTGAATAATAACCACAGGTCTAGTTTTACCGGGTTCAGTTCCTCGGCTTGGGTTAAGGTCTGCAAGCCATATGTCATACTGCTTAATCTTCATTCATAAGCTTTTCAAATTCATGCAACACGTCCATGGAGTCTTTGCTTGTCAGTTTTGATTCTTTTGTAAGTTGACTTTTCAATAGTCGCCTTTTATTGAATAGGTTATAAATGCTTACCGCTTCATTGATATAGCGATTTCTAGCAAGCTTGAGTTTTGCAGTTATTTCTTCTGTGTCGTCAAATATTTCGTCGTCTAATTTCAGAGATAAAGTTTTCATTGTCTTTGAGTTATTTCTACAAAGGTATACATTAAAAGTATATACTTCAAATTCGGAGCTATTTTTTTTCGAAGCACTCCGTCAGTTTATCTGGAGGAGCCGTTTACTCGATTAGCTGCTGCCCTTCTTGTCTTTCCGTTACTGTTCTTCATATTTCCAAGTTACTATTTGAGGGGACATACCTTTTTCTAAGATTATTTTCTTTTCGTCTGCTGGTGGATAGCCAACAAGTAAAACAATTTTCTCCCCACCACCATCCACGGATATGAATTTGCTCAATTCATTCTTATTGAAGTTTAAGCCTGACAGTTCAATAGTCCTATCAAATTTTGCAGATTGGATGGATAGGTCAATTTTTGTTTGCTTGTTTGTAATCTTTACAATAACGTCACTTTCCTTTGTCTTATCAATCAAGTGCTTATATGCTGCAAAGGGAATATTACAATCATTAAAGCAGAGATTGATTGTACCAACACTATTTCCTTGGTTTGGCATAAATCCAACGTCAATTGCAGTTGAAAAACTTTCTTCAATATCGTCTATTACAGTTCTTTCATTTTCTTTGCTTTCGTCCAACTGCTGTTTATTGTCGGTCTTAAATTTCAATTTTGCGGGGTCAAAATTATACTCAGGGTCAGATTTTTTTAAGTCCTTTCTGTTTGTGACTTTTAAATGATATTTCTTTATTGAATAGTCGAAAAGATATTTCGGTTGAAGTCCAAATGGTTGAATTACAGAAGGAGTAAAAAAGTAAGATTCGTCAGTTTTTTGAAATTCTATAAACTGTTTGATATAGTAACCGTCTTTGTAGTCTAAGGTATGCCAATAAAAAATCTGTCCTATAAAGTTTTGCTGTCTTTTGCCGTATTTCTTTAGTTTGTTAGAATTTTCAATTGCTTGAAACATATAATCAAGTCTTTTCCTTCCAAGGTTAGCATAAAAATATGTCGTGTATTTATCATTGGGTTCGATAACCAAAGAAACAACTAAGCAGTTTTCAGTATCATCATTACTGTCATCATTTACCCAACTTCTTAGATACCTGAAAAATTTCTTAGCGTAATCTTCACTTAGATAACTTGGACCAAAATGAGCTAAATCCTTACCATTTTTTTCAACTGGTATCATAAAGCCGTTTGTCTTCCACTGTCCATAGTCAACTTCAAAGTCTGGCGGTGGTTGAAAAACCATTGCAGTATATTCAATTATCGTCCGTTCGAAGAATTGTTCAACTAAGAATATTAGAATTGCAATCCCCAAGCTTAAATACCAAGCACTTATAGAAACTATACTTGTCGCTATACCTATAAATGCAATTGTTCTTAATATCCACTTTACAATTTTTTCAAACCTTTCGTGGATTACCAAAGCAGGATACCACTTTCTCCACTCAAGTCGGATAAGTGTGTTTGAGTTCACATATAAGTCTTTGGCAATCTTAATTTTCACTTAGTCTGTTTTTTGTCTGTTTATTCGGTCTTGAGAGTTGCAGCCAACTTGTATATAGGTCTGACAAAACCATCCTTATACACCCAATTTTGGGGGAGATAACCGATAAAGTGTTTCGGTTTATTTATTATCTAAAACTAAAAAAATTACTGATTAGCGTGTAACCCAACACGGTTACCTTCGCAATCAATAAAATAAGCAACAAAACCAATTTCTGGAGTAACTTGAGTTTTTGGCACAACCACTTTGCCTCCGGCAGCTTCAATTTTATCAATTACCTTTTGAATAGAAGGGTTGGCATTTAGATAAACCAAACAACCTTCTTTTCCTGGTTTTAGTTCTTTATCTAAGATTAAAGAGCCACCAACTTTATCATCCCCACAAGGGAAAAATGCCATTGGGTTACCACTCATTTCCATAACGAACATTTCTATATCAAAAACGGTTTCGTAGAATTTTTTAGCTCTTTCCATGTTGGTTACCGGTATATCAAACCAGTTGAGTGCATTTGAATGTTTGTCCATAATTTTTTGTTTTTATAAAAAGTTAATTCCACAATATCCGCATCAATAAACCATGATGCATACCGTAAGGTTGGATGTTGTCGGTCATGTTTATTTTGGTATAATAAAGATTATAGGTAAAATCAAGAATAATGTTATCGGTAAGATGGTATTTTAGCCCCAAACCAGTTCCACCACCAAAACCTAAACCACCTGGTTTAACGTTAAGTTGATCGGGGGTGTTGTGGTAAATTTCATACTCTGTATTATTGATAACAATATAGTTTCGCTCCATTTTAACAACGTTTAAATTTCCGAAAACAGCCCAATACAAATCTGTTTTTTCGGAAGTATAATAACTAAGTTGTGTGCCGAGGTTTAAGTTAAATCGTTTTTCTTTTCCGAAAATTGGAATTTGTTCATACGTTGGGTCTGCCGACTGGTTAGAAGGGTCTTCGACAGCAATAGTAAAGGTTTGTTCGTACTTTAATTGTGCAATGTTAATATCCATATAAATGGAATTCATTTTATTGATATGAAATCCTCCATGAAAACCAATGTCTAAAGCTGTTTTGTAGGTTGGTTTTATTGGTAATTCAGCAACATAATAAGGATGTTTGAAATAATTATCAAAGGTAATTTTATTTTGAGGTTGCGTTAAAATATAATTTATCCCATAAGGCGTAATATTGCTGGCACCTGTGTAAATAATAGCAGCTTTGCTGTTGGCGAAAAAAGTACCAATATTTATACCGCCAAAAAAAGTTTTAGGATTTTCTTCTTCCTCTTCATCTTGTGCAAACAATGAAAAATTAAAAACAGCTAAAAACAATAAAATGTTTACTAAAATTATTTTCATTTTAATGGAACAATTAAAACTGGAATGTTCGATTTTTCCAAAAGCGATTCGTCGGTGCCTACCATAAAGGTTTTATGAAAAAAACCGTGTTTGTGTTTTCCGATAACAATTAAATCGACAGCTAATTTTTCGGTCAGTTCCACAATGGTTTCAATGGTTGGACCTTGAACCAACAAGCCTTCTGCTACAATATTTTTTTCTTTTAATTGATTAGTAAAACCTTGTAATAATTTATGTTCGACACGCAAATCTTTAGCTAAAACATCACGAATATATTGTGGACCAACATCATAGCCAACAAAATCCGGGTCGGGTGCAGCCACATGCACCAACCACAATTTTGACTTAAATTTTTTAGCCAGTTCAGCTGCTTTATTAATCAATACCTGACCTTTTTCTTCAAAGTCGATAGTTACGAGTATGTTTTTCATATTTATAGAGATTAGTCATTTGCCATTGGGCAAATCTTCACATTGTTACATTTTCATATTGCTACATCGTTATAACGGAATATTTCCGTGTTTCTTTTTAGGTAAAACAGCAACTTTATTTTCGAGCATTTTAAATGCTTTAATTAATTTTTCACGAGTTTGTTCGGGCTTAATTACTTCATCAACATAACCTCTGGCAGCAGCATTGTATGGATTGGCAAACATTTCGGCATATTCTGCTTCTTTTTCTTTCCATTTAGTTTCAGAATCAACGGCTTCGGTAATTTCTTTTTTAAAGATAATTTCGGCTGCACCTTTGGCTCCCATTACAGCAATTTCGGCACTTGGCCAAGCATAATTCATGTCGGCACCAATGTGTTTCGAGTTCATCACATCATAAGCACCACCATAAGCTTTACGGGTAATTACGGTAATCCTTGGAACTGTGGCTTCGCAGAATGCATACAACAATTTTGCTCCGTTGGTAATGATGGCGTTCCACTCTTGGTCGGTTCCAGGTAAAAACCCTGGTACGTCTTCAAAAACCAACAACGGAATGTTAAACGAATCGCAGAAACGAACAAAACGAGCTCCTTTTTGTGATGATTTAATGTCTAAAACACCAGCTAAAAATGCGGGTTGATTGGCAACAATACCAATGGAACGACCAGCCAAACGGGCAAACCCAACTACAATGTTTTCGGCAAAATCTTTATGGATTTCATAAAACGAATTTTCATCAACTGTTCCTGCAATTACTTCCTTCATATCATAAGGTTGGTTGGCATTTTCAGGAATGATACTATGCAAATTTGGTCGAGATTCATCTCCAATTTCAAAAGGAATACGTGGAGCATCTTCTTCACAGTTTTGTGGCATATAACTCAACAAGGTTTTTATACCGTTGATACATTCCATTTCGTTGGCATACGTTAAATGTGTAACACCCGATTTGGTAGAGTGAGCCGAAGCACCACCTAAATCTTCAGAACTAACCTCTTCGTGAGTTACTGTTTTTACTACGTTAGGGCCAGTAACAAACATGTAGGAAGTGTTTTCCACCATCATAATAAAATCCGTCAATGCAGGGGAATAAACAGCCCCACCAGCACAAGGTCCCATAATAGCCGAGAGCTGTGGAATTACTCCGCTCGACATTGTATTTCTATAAAAAATATCGGCATATCCGCCCAAACTCACTACACCTTCTTGAATTCGAGCACCACCAGAATCGTTTAACCCAATTATGGGAGCTCCATTTTGCATGGCTAAATCCATTACTTTACATATTTTTTCGGCATGAGCTTCGGCTAAAGAACCACCCATCACCGTAAAATCTTGTGAGAAAACATACACCAAACGACCATTTACTGTTCCGTAACCAGTTACCACACCATCACCTAAAAACACCGTTTTATCTAAACCAAAATTTACCGAACGGTGTGTTACCAACATCCCAATTTCTTCAAATGAACCGTCGTCTAATAAAAAATGAACACGTTCACGAGCCGTAAATTTTCCTTTTTTGTGTTGAGATGCAATTCGGTCTTTTCCACCAGCAATTTTTGCTTCTTCAATTTTTGCATCAAGTAAAGCTGTTTTATCTTTCATTTTATTTTCTTCAATGGTAATCATCCCGTAAAGTTAAAAAATATACTCAAACTTAGCAGCTTTTCGGTAGAAAAGATGGTTAGTTTGAGTAATGCCGCAACAAAAATGCTAACTATTTTCCGAAAAGCTAATTGATTGCGGTATAGTAGCGAAAATACTGTTTTTAAAAGTAAATACTTACAATGAAAATTCTTTAAGTAGATTGGTTAATTTTGACAACGCAAAAAGCTAATTTACGGATGGTATTATTAAATATTTTTGAAACAAAACTTCCATTAACCAATCCTGTGTTATTGTTTTCGTTGTTACTGTTTATTATCCTTTTTGCCCCATTAATTTTAAATAAGCTAAAAATCCCACATCTCATCGGACTTATTATCGCCGGGGCTGTTATTGGTCCGAATGGTTTAAATTTAATGCTCAGAGACAGCAGCATTGTTTTGTTTGGAACGGTAGGTTTGCTCTATATTATGTTTTTGGCTGGTTTAGAAATGGACTTGTTAGATTTTAAGAAAAATCGTAATAAAAGCTTGGTTTTTGGGATTTACACCTTTTCTATACCATTAACGATAGGATTTTTAGTTGGTCATTATTTTTTGCATTACTCCATTCTATCTTCCATATTACTTGCAGCAATGTTCTCTTCTCACACCTTAATTGCTTATCCAATGATTAGTAAACTTGGTGTTGCCAAAAATAGGGCAGTAAACATTACCATTGGAGGAACAATAATTACCGACACATTAGCTTTATTGGTATTGGCAGCAGTTGCTGGTTATTCCACAGGAGAAGTTACGAATGGATTTTGGTTAAGATTATCTTTTTCAGTTCTTATTTTTGGATTGGTAGTATTATTAGTTTTTCCAATCATTGGTCGTTGGTTTTTTAAACGATTTCACGATAATATTTCGCAATATATTTTTGTATTGGCAATGCTTTTTCTTGGAGCATTTTTAGCCGAAGCTGCTGGTATAGAAGCTATTATTGGAGCATTCCTTGTTGGACTAGCATTAAATCGGGTAATTCCGCACACTTCACCCTTAATGAATAGAGTAGCATTTATTGGTAACGCTCTTTTTATCCCTTTCTTTTTAATTGGAGTGGGTATGCTTATCGATTATCGTATATTTTTTAAAGGGTTTGAAACCATTAAAGTAGCTGTTACTATGATAATTGTGGCTACAACCTCTAAGTTTTTGGCTGCTTGGTTAACCCAAAAAACATATAAATTTTCGGCTGATGAACGAAGATTGATTTTTGGGTTAAGTAATGCACATGTGGCTGCAACATTAGCCGTTGTTTTGGTGGGATACAACATTATTCTTAACAAAGCCGAAATAGCTAGGGCTGCATTGCTAAATCAAGTAATAGAACCCGTTAGGCTTTTAGATGAAAATGTATTAAACGGAACTATTTTGTTGATTTTAGCCACTTGTACCATTGCTTCATTTATTGCTCAAAAAGGTGCAAAAAACATTGCTTTACTTGAAAGTGCTGATAGCCCAACAGAAAATCTAAAAACGATGGAAAGAATTTTGATTCCATTAAGTAACCTCGACACCACTAACGAATTGATTAATTTAAGCGTAACGATTAAATCAAAAAAGAATAAAAGAAGTTTGTATGCCCTAAATATTATTAACAACAATTCTAGTGACGGGGAAGCCGAAAAAAAAGGAAAAAAATTAATAGAAAAAGCTCTTGTTGCGGTATCTGCTACAGATAATACCATACACGAATTGATACGTTACGATTTGAATATTGTAAATGGAATTTCGAGTGTAGTAATGGAAAATAAAATTACCGATTTGGTGCTTGGAGTTCATAACAACACCAATATTTCCGATTCTTTTTTGGGTCATTTTACCGAAGGTATTTTAACCAAATGCAATACTACTACATTAATTTATAAAGCCGCCCAACCACTTGCTACCATTAAACGACATTTAATTATTATTCCGGAAAAAGCAGAAATAGAAATAGGATTTTCCTCATGGATAACCAAAGTTTGGAACATAGCTAGAAATACGGGTACTAAAATGGTTTTTTATGGGGTTGACGACACTTTAAATGAAATTAAAAATATCCTCGAAAAACATCCGATAGAAGCCGAATTTGTTCATTTTAACGATTGGAATAATTTTCTTACGCTTACTAAAGAAGTGAAACAAGATGACAATTTAATGATTATTTTAAGTCGGAAGGAATACATCTCGTACCATAATATTATGCCTAAAATTCCTTCATACCTCAATACTTATTTTACAAAAAATAGCTTTATTATTGTTTACCCAAAACAAATGGGGATAAACGACCTGTCAACACTCAATTTAAAAGATACTTCGCCTCTTGAACCAATGGAAAAACTAGATGAAATAGGAAAAACGTTGGTTAGCATATTTAAAAAAAATAAAAAATGACGTTAGATTTTAAAGAAATTGCCACAGCAACTATGGTGTTGTTTGCCGTTATTGATATTGTTGGTTCTATTCCTATTATTATTGATTTACGACAAAAAACTGGGCATATTCAATCGGGGAAAGCAAGTTTGGTTTCGTTGGTCATTATGATTTTGTTTTTGTTTGTTGGAGAATCCATTCTTAATTTAATTGGAATTGATGTAAGTTCGTTTGCTATTGCAGGTTCGTTTATCATTTTCTTTTTGGCTTTAGAAATGATTTTAGGAATTAAATTATACAAAGAAGATGAAAACTCCATTAAAACTGCATCAATTGTTCCTATTGCTTTTCCGCTTATAGCTGGTGCAGGAACCATGACTTCCTTATTAGCTTTAAGAGCCGAATATGCTGTCGAAAATATTGTGATAGCCATTGTTATCAACGTTATTTTAGTTTATGCTGTGCTTAAATCATCTGTATTTATTGAAAAGATTTTGGGCAAGGGGGGAATAGCTATTGTTCGTAAGGTTTTTGGAGTAATTTTATTAGCCATTGCTGTTAAACTGTTTAAAACCAACGTAGGAATTTAATGTCGAAAATTACCGTATATACCGATGGAGCTGCTAAAGGAAACCCTGGTAGAGGCGGTTATGGAGTGGTAATGATGAGTGGAGTCCATAAAAAAGAATTGTCGGAAGGATTTAAAAATACCACCAACAACCGTATGGAGTTGATGAGTGTAATTGTGGCTTTAGAAACCATTAAAAAAGAAAATGCTCACGTAGAAATTTTCTCCGACTCGAAATACGTGGTTGATTCGGTAGAAAAAGGTTGGGTATTTGGGTGGCAAAAAAAAGGGTTTAAAGGCAAAAAAAACATCGACCTTTGGCAACGTTTCCTAAAAATTTACCCCAAACATCAAGTAAAATTTAACTGGGTTAAAGGACATGCTGGAAACCACTACAACGAACGCTGCGATGAATTAGCCGTTCAAGCAGCAGAATCTGCTAATTTATTGATTGATGAAGGTTACGAGAAAGAAGATTCGACGGATTTGTTTTAATTTTTTACGGTATCGTCATTCCGTGCTTGACACGGAATCTTTTAGCTTTTAAACCTACTGCTGCCGCAAGGCTCTGCCTTGTGGTATTTTATTATTTAAACCACAAGCGGGACGCTTGCGGTAGCATGAGGGAGACTCTTGGAGGAGCGGGAGGAGCTAGAAGATATAGTCCGTAGTTGCCAACCCTCTTGCCCTCGCTTCAAACTACGAACAGGTAGGGTGATTTTCTTTTCAATTGTTACACGTTTAAAGTCAATAATATTGCCTTGGTTTCCTGTAATACTGTCAACATGAAAATGTTCTAGCTTTAGTAAAAATTGATTTTCATTAAGCCATTTCACGTCTGTCGGACCCTATTCGGTTTCTTTGCTAAACTCTGTCTTTAAGCTGTCGGTAAGTATAGAAAATAATTCAAGTCCATTAAAGCTATAACCTGCTTCCAAGTCTGAATTTATGGAAACTATTTGGTTGTTGTCATTTGAAATATACGGTAGTCCTTTTATAAATTTCTTGAAGCCGTTTTTCCTATTAACAAGCAACCAACAATTTCCTTCACCCCACTGAACCCTCAATAGGTAATAATCAATTTTGTCAAAATAATGTTCAAAGTTATATCCTTCTTCTTTCTCTTCGTCCCAAAGAGGAAATGTTTCTAATTTTTCATTTGAGAGTTTTAAAACCAATGTCGTGTCGGTTGTGAAAAAATAGTCGCCAAATTTATTTGTGAGATAGGCTTGAATTTTAACAGCTCTGTTGTGCCAGTTCCCAATAGTATCAGTCAATTTGATACGATAATTTAAGTCACCATAAATGTCAGTCGTTGCGAAACTGTCTACATTTTCAAAGGATAGCACAAAATTGTCCGCTACAAGTGTGTCTATAGCCAAAATAGTGGACTGGTCATACGCTCCATTTTGGTTTCTCTGTCCGCAAGAAGCAAACAATATTATGGTCAGTATGTATGTTATTTGTCGCATTTTAAACTTGCCTATATCACAAGTGGATGAACTTCTTAAGCACATCCCCACTATAAACCTTAATCCAACTTCATTTCAGGTACATCCCCTTCAATAATCAATTTACCTAAAGTGGCTGTTTTTATTTGTTCTACAGAAACGCCTGGAGCACGTTCAATTAAATAAAAAGCACCATTTTTAATTTCCATTACAGCCAATTCGGTTACTACTTTGGTTACACAACCCACACCAGTTAAAGGTAGCGTACATTCTGGTAAAATTTTACTTTCCCCAGCTTTGTTGGTGTGCATCATGGCAACAATAATATTTTTTGCTGAGGCTACTAAATCCATAGCTCCACCCATGCCTTTTACCATTTTACCGGGTATTTTCCAGTTGGCAATATCGCCATTTTGCGAAACTTCCATAGCTCCTAACACCGTTAGTTGCACGTGTTGCCCTCTAATCATAGCAAAGCTGGTGGAAGAATCAAAAATGGAAGCTCCGGGTTGTAAAGTTACCGTTTGTTTACCGGCATTAATTAAATCAGCATCTTCTTCTCCTTCAAAAGGGAAGGGTCCCATGCCCAATATTCCATTTTCCGACTGAAATTCTACGGTAATACCTTTGGGTACATAGTTGGCAACCAAAGTCGGAATACCTATTCCTAAATTTACATACCAACCATCTTTTAATTCTTGTGCAATTCGTTTTGCAATTCCTGTTTTGTCTAACATAATAATTAATGTAACAATAATATTAATGAAGCAATGTAGCAAATTTACAATGTAACAATTTAGAAATAATCTAATTTATTGTTGCATTGTAAAATTGAATCATTGCTTTTTACTTGTGCTTAATATTTTATAAATGATTAATCCAATTTCTTTAATCTGATTTTCCAATGCCTCATTAAATGGGTAACTTTTTGCCCTTTTACATAAAATTAGCCAGTATTTAGTTTCTTCAAGTTCTTTAGCTGCAATCTTTATTTTATGAATAAAATCGGCTTTACTTTCTGCATTTTGAGCCTCGTGTACATTTGCACCAATTGATG
>CAYJMI010000007.1:0-1510 GCA_964371285.1 uncultured Vicingus sp.
TCATCCGGGAAAATTTTAGCAGCCTCATCGTAGAGTGGATTGCTTCCTGCCATTTTTGGGCAGTAAAAGCTTTATCTGCAGCAAGTATTGCTTTGTCGTATAAGGCTTGTTTTGCTTTTCGTTCGGCCTCCGTTGCTTTCAATCGTTCAGCTAATTCTTGTTTTAGTCTGTCCAATTCAGTTTTAATTGACTTGGTATATTCCGGGTCATAATCCATGTAACCAGTTGCAGGATTAAAGGCAACTTTTGCAATGGGTTTGTTCAAAATAGTAACATCTAAACCATCTATTTTCTCAAAAAGATTCATTTCCATAGGAAACTCAAAACCAAATTTTGCATCATCAGGCGGAACATTCTTGGTAGAAAATTCTATTCGTTTAGTAACATGACCAGGTTTTGTAAATTCGATTAAATATATTCCATCAGGTTCTAATGATGCTTGAAACTTACCTGTTGCTTCAGACGTTATAGTTTTCCATACTGCTCCATTTTTTTTTATGGTAATCGTTACTCCATCAAAACGTTTATTGGTTTCTTCTTTTTTTACAGTACCCACAACATCTAACGACCACTGACCATAAGACACAGAACTAAATAGCAATAGCAAAAATGCTATAGCAAATTTATAAAATGGATATGTAATATTTTTTTGCATCAATCTTTACATGTGCTTAACTTACAAATATCGTAATATCTGTTAATAAACCATAAAAATTAGACCAAATAATTCAATTGATTAAACGTGATTTTTTAGAATATGTTTTAAAGGTTTAAGCATTGGATGCAAAAACCTTAATTAATCCACAAGGATTTGTTCTAGAATGAATTGGAAATAGAAACAAAATCTACCGCTTTTAACGATGCTCCTCCTATTAAACCTCCATCAACATCAGGTAAAGCAAAAAGTTCTTTTGCATTTGCTGCATTACAGCTTCCGCCGTATAAAATTGGAGTCGAATTGGCAATAGTGCCTCCAAATTTTTTAGCTATAAATTGTCGGATGTATTGATGCATTTCTTGAGCTTGCTCTGGACTAGCTGTTACACCTGTACCAATTGCCCACACGGGTTCGTAGGCAATAACAACCGTTTGTATTTGATGCGAAGACAAATGAAACAATCCTTCTGAAAGTTGATTTTTTACTACTTCAAAATGATTTTCATTTTTTCTATCTTCAAGTTGTTCACCACAACAATAGATAGGGATTAATTGATTGTTTAAACACTCATTAATTTTTTCTGCTATTTCCTTATTGGTTTCTTTAAAATAGGTTCGTCTTTCGGAATGACCAACAATAACATATTTAACCCCTACCGAGTTTAACATTTCGGCTGAAACTTCACCAGTATAAGCTCCATTTTTATTTTTATTACAATTTTGAGCTCCTACTTGTATGACCGAATTATTGGTGGCTTCAACGATACTATATAAAAAAGGAAAAGGTGGTATAATAATGAGTGTAGCGCTTTTGTTGTAATTAGACAATCTGATTTCCCGAGCTAAATCAAGT
>CAYJMI010000007.1:1520-10287 GCA_964371285.1 uncultured Vicingus sp.
AAGGGCTTGATTCAAATCTGTGTTCATTTTCCAATTTCCTGCAACAATTTTTTTTCTCATGTTTCTTCAAATAGTCATTAGAGATTGGAGATTAGTCAAATTTACACAACTTGTCCCTACTTCTCGGAATTGTTACATTGCTACATTAAATCATTAATCTTCCGACTTTTTTACTTCACCCTCACCCTTGGATCTAAAAGCCCATAAATAATATCTACAATAATGTTGATGATAACAAAAATGGTAGCGGTTAATAATACTCCTCCCATAATTATGGGCAAATCAAACTTCATTAAAGCATCATACAACACCCAACCAATTCCTTTCCATGCAAAAATTTGTTCAACAAATAATGCTCCTGCCAATAAGCTTGCAAACATCCCAGAAATAGCAGTAACAACAGGATTTAAAGCATTTTTTAAAGCATGTTTTATTATTACTGCCCTGAACTTCAAACCTTTTGCACGTGCAGTTCTAATATAGTCTTGCGATAATACATCCAACATTGAACTTCTTGTTAATTGCATAATTGCAGAAACAGGTCGCATGCCTAAAGTTATTGCAGGTAGTATTAAATTATCTAATCGTAAAATTTCTCCGTTGCCCAAATCGTCATATTCAAACAAACTACCCGTCATGTTTAAACCCGTGTACTCCGACAATAAATAACCAAACAACCATGAAAATATAATGGCTGAATAAAACGAGGGTACTGACATTCCTAAAATTGATGAAAACAACAAGGATTGATCCATCCAAGTGTTTTGTTTAAGGGCTGATATCACTCCAAATCCGATACCTACAATAGTTGCTAAAAGCATTGCTGCCAATGCCAACACAGCGGTTTCTAACAAGTAATCGCTCAATATTTCTGATACTTTACGTTTGGTTTGATAGGAACGTCTTAAATAAGGTGTTTTTAACACCATCACACTCGACTCTCCATAAGAAAACAACTCCTTATAATCGTATTTGTCTTTATCTAAATACAAGTAATGTTCTGCATTTCTGTCATGGGATGAGATTGGAGATAAATCGTTTAAATACATTACAAATTGGGTTGATAATGGTTGGTCTAACCCTAAATCTTTTTTAATTATTTTAATAGATTCCTCATCAGCACGTTGCCCCATCATCATCCTTGCAGGGTCGCCGGGTAAAACATTAAAAAGTAAAAATACAACAGTGATTACTCCAGCCAAAACCAGAAAACCATACAAAACCCTTTTTATTATAAAATTTAACAAGCTATAAGTTTTACTTTAAATAATGTTCTTTAACTATTTTATAATCAGGCAAATCATTTGCATTCCATTTTGCCAAAATTTTTCCTTTTTTTAACAACAATATTCCCGGATTAGCCCGAACAATTGTTTTTAATGTAATTGCATCGCAACTAAAAAAATCGAACATCGTTTGATTTGCATGTCTGAATTTTTCCACATCTTCGTACAACGAAGCTGTTAACCCTATAAAATAATGCCCTTCCAAATTACTTTGGTCGACAAATGTATTAATCTTTTTATAGGTTGTTTGTTTTGTTTTGTTAATATCGTATGCAACCAGCATAAATAGATAACCTTCTTCGTTTAAATAATCTTTCGCATAATCGTTTCCATCGCTTGCAATGATAGTAAAATCGGTAATTGCAGGATGATCGCCTGCTTTTATTAGTTTGGTTTGGCGGTCAGCAAACACATAATTGGTATCTTGCCAAGGGTAATTCGATTCTGAAAACTCTTCCACCACTCCGGTAGTTTTGTTTTTATAAAACATTTTATTTTCAAAAACATCGGGTTGGGCTCCTTCGGGTAAAGTCATTTGTTCAGGAATGCTTTTACCAATTGCATAAGGTCGGTAATCACGAATGGGCAAATGAATGTACGTGTAATAAATAAACCCTAACGAAATAACAGTTACAAACCCAATAGGAATAAATTGAGTTACCACGTTTTTAATAAAGTATTTGGAAATTAAATATCCTATACATCCAACAGCGGTAAAAATTAACGGAAAATACCACGTAAACACCCATGAATAAAAGCCGACCAATACAAATGCAGGAACCAAAATAAAAGCATCGTCACGCAAGGTGTTCATTTTAATTTTTTGACGCTGAAAGAAAATTGGAATAATCAATATCATCAAAATCAAATCTTTGAAAAACGATTCCCATGGAGTTAAACTTCTACCCAATGAGCCTTTCATGGCATCGCCAAAACAACCACAGTCTGAAACACATTGTACGGCTAGTTTTTCGCTAAAAATAACTTCTTTTTCGTTTTCTTCTGCAATAGAAATTGATTTATTTCCGTCCATTCGCACCAACATTTGTTCGTGTTCGAGAGAATTTTTAATTGTTGTAGTTTGTTGATTATAAGTAGCTAATGGGTCGCATGTGGCGGTGTGTAGCGTTAAAAAGAAAAATACCACGGTGAGAGCTAACAGTGAATAAACGGTAATTTTTATACGAGTTCCGAACAAAACGGTAAAGCCTAAAATAATTTCTAAAGCACATAAAAAAACAGCTAAACCTAAAGCATATTCAGCCAAAAATTCTAATGAAAATGAATCCCAGCCGAGCATATTTCGAACCCGATATGCCAACGCCCCATTCTCGAAATATTCTTCCAACTTATAACTAAAACCTAACGTATCGTTAGCTTTTATTAATCCGGAAACGATGAATAACGAGCCGACTAAAATCCGTGATATGTTTCCTATAAGTTTCATTTTTTTAGTGTTTAAAAAATCAAAATTAATTTTAAACTTACTCGAATTATTGGTTTAACACTATTTTAACTATTGTATTCTATCTTAATCATGGCAAACACCGCATAATTAATCATGTCCAGGTAATTTGCATCAATTCCTTCCGATATCAATGTTTTGCCTTCATTATCTTCAATTTGTTTGGTACGCAACAATTTCATTAAAATTAAATCGGTTAACGAACTCAAACGCATTTCACGCCACGCTTCATCATAATCGTGATTTTTATTTTCCATCAAGCTTTTGGCCTGTAAAAAATACTTGTCGTACAATCTTTTTGCTTCTGTAAAATCTAATTCGGTGTTTTCGTTGTAGCCCAATTCCAATTGAACCAACGCCATAATGCAATAATTTATAATTCCAATGTATTCAGAACGAATACCCTCATCTACCTTGCTAAACCCTTTCTCTTCAATACTTCTGATGCGTTTTGCCTTAATAAAAATCTGGTCGGTAAGCGAGCTGGTGCGTAAAATTCGCCAGGCACTACCATAATCTTTCATTTTTTTTGTAAAAATGTCGCTACAAATCTTTATTATTGAATCGTATTGTTTTGAAGTATTATTCATTCACTCTTTATCTTATAATTATGTTCACCAAAGAAACTCCGCAAGATACATTTTTTTTGAAAAAAAAATCAATTAATTGCAATGGTAAAATGTTAAATTTAGACGAACCCCTTGTTATGGGGATATTAAACCTTACTCCCGACTCCTTTTTTGATGGTGGAAAACACAGTGGAGAAGCCACTATTGTTCATCATGTTAAACAAATGCTGAGTGATGGTGCAAGTATTATAGATGTTGGCGGTTATTCTTCCCGACCGGGAGCTAAAGAAGTTACTGAAAAAGAGGAACTTGAACGTGTTTTACCGATAATAAAATTATTAAAACAGGAATTCGACGAAATAGTGATTTCGATAGATACCTTTAGAGCAACGGTAGCAGAACAAGCCGTGCAACATGGTGCAGCTATTGTTAACGATATTTCGGCAGGAAACATGGACCATAAAATGTTTGAAGTTATTACCGATTTAAAAGTTCCTTATGTGATGATGCACATGCAAGGCACACCACAAACCATGCAACAAAATCCGAGTTACCAAAATGTAACACACGAAGTAATAAAATTCTTTGCCGAAAAACTGGAACTGTTGTATAAAAAAGGGGTAAATGATGTGATACTCGACCCCGGTTTTGGTTTTGGAAAAACATTGGAACACAATTTTCAATTGCTGAATGAACTGGAACATTTTAATCTGTTTGAATTACCTGTTTTAGTTGGAGTTTCCAGAAAATCAATGATTACTAAAACACTGAATATTAAAACACAAGAAGCTTTAAACGGAACTACAGCTTTAAATTCTTTTGCCTTAACTAAAGGGGCAAATATTTTGCGGGTACACGATGTAAAAGAAGCTAAACAAGTGGTTGAGCTTTTTAATTGGATGCAGAAATAAGGTTCCACAAATACTTAATCAAGTTGTCACTTCAAGTAACGTAGCTTTTGCGGAGTGTATCGAGAAGTATTGTTTCGTTTGTATAGTTCTCGATACACCAACATTTCGCTATTGCTACATGTTGGCTACTCGAACTGACAAAAGAAAGAAGCCTTATACCTCCTGAACAAATTGAGGTAAATGTGGGCTAATTTAAAGTTGGCACATTCATTTTACTAACCTACTCTAGTTCAAACATTTGTTAATAAGTAATAAAAGATTGTAAAACCATGCTTATTAGGTTTGGGTAAATTTGAAAATAAATAAACCAAAACACTTTATCGGTTATCTACCTAATTTGTGATGGATATCCGATAGTTTATATCGGATATAAACAAGTTACCAGCAATTAAAAAAGGATTATGACACAGATTCCAAATGACATAACTGAACATAAAATTCAAACTTACCTTTGGGAAAATAGGGAGGATTTCTGCGACTTTTTAGTTGAACCTGTATTTCCTGATAGTATTGAGATAACCAATCCATCATACTCTACTGCTTCAGAGATACTCTACAATAAATATATATCAATTGTGAAAAAGCAGTGGGATTATGTTCTGCTGATTGATTTGTTTGGGGTAGAAGTTCCATTGAAAAAAGATGAGGATTCCACAATTAGGGCAGATTTCTTAGGCATTGCAGGTGGAGCAAACGGTTTGGTCATAGTCGAATTGAAGAAAAGTAGACAGACAGAGAGACAAGCGTTTACAGAGTTATATGCATATGGTAATCACTTGAGGACAAAGTTTATTCCAATGAGTAAATCTGACATTTTTTATGTGTTGATTTCACCCATGGAAGAGCGTATTGTTAAAGAATCTTCGATACAGAATTTCTTCTTTGATAGAACTAACTTCTTTGCATTAATTCCCTCTGTTGAAAAACAAAATGGGAAAATAAGCAAATTAGAACTTACTCCATGGATACCAAATTTTGAAGAGTTTAAGTCAATTTTAGACCATTCGTTTTCTGAAAAAAACTTTGATGTATTCAAAGTAGCTTGGGAGGATATTCCAGAAGAATGGAACCCCGAAAAATCTGAGAATCCTGATGAATATATGATTGAAAGGATGAATAAGGTATCTGCTTATGCTTCTCAAATTATGGAATCAAGAGGTATTCATGGTTTTGTTTATACTTCTCAACTATGGAGTGAACTAAAAGAACCTTTCCCTTTTACTAACTCACTTATTATTGTGGGAATTAATCCATATAAGGCAACAAAAAACAGATTTCTTATTGAACAAGGTTTAAATAAAAAAGAAGCAGATGAAGTAGATATTGATTCTATTAATTTCTTGGATATTATTCCTGAGTTAAGTTCTAAGGCAAAGGATATTAATGAGGAGCATAATTATTTAAGTAGCTTGTCAATGTCATGGGATAATGAAATTGCATCTATTGGTTTTGACATAGTAAAAACAATTACAAAATCAACAAAAAGAAATGATGTGATGACAAGTTATAACTCTTTTGATTGGGAAACTTATCAAACATTATTTTTAGAGGATATTTCTTGCCATAATTTCGATATTAAGCCAACTGGATTAATTAGAGAATTATGGATGGATTATTCGAAACTTGATTATGACTTTATGAGAGTAAATGGCTCAGATGACCATTTACAATATTCCCATGGGGATTTTTCATCGGAGTTTGTTGATATAATGTTTTCTCAATTTCATGTCAGAGAATTTATTAGAAGACTTTACAGTCCATTTTATGAATTTGAAGACGATTTTAACGAAGAAGAAACTGAATAAATAAAAGCTGGTAACATGCGGTATAAAATCATTGGGGGTTAAGTGGATATTCAATCCCCCTGTAATCGCTAAGCTGTTAGCTGTTCGAGCTAAGTTTTGCGGGGCAAAGTGGGTGGCTACTTAGGTCGTGCAACAACTTTATATTTGTGTTAGGAATAAATTATCACTAAGCCCTTCGCTCAATTGCCAACACTTCAGCTTAGCGATTACGGGGGCATGCTAAAAGGACAGACTACTAAATTGATTGATATGAAAAGAATTAAAATTGGAATATTATTAGGCATTGTTGCCGGGATTATTGATGTAATTCCGATGATTCTGCAAAATCTGACTTGGGACGCAAACATTTCTGCATTTACTATGTGGATAGTTGTCGGATTTTTAATTGCGACAATTGAATTAAATATCAATTCGATAATTAAAGGTATTTTGACTGCTTTCTTGGTTTTATTGCCAACTGCAATACTGATTGGATGGAAAGAGCCGGTTTCATTGATACCAATTGCGATAATGACTACAATTTTAGGTGGACTTCTTGGATTTTCGATTAAAAAAATCTTAGATAAAAAATGAGTTCTTTCATAGAGATATGTATTTACCCCCTTGCACCTTGACATTTAGCGAAGCGTAATGGTGAGATATAAACAAACCATTTAAATAACCCCCGAAATTTCATTGCCTTTTGATTTAGATGCAAATTTCTTTGGTATAACCACTTCTGCAGTCATTTTTGCTTTTTTTCAATCACTTCATAAGAAATAGATGTATTGATTCTATTATTAAAACAAAATAATAAATTGTTGTAATAGAAGCTACTAGTACAATTAATTACCAGAGAGAAGTATGGTTTTTTTTATGCTTTCCTGAATAATTATTTCAAAGGTAGTTCCTTCCTTGTTAATCAAATTTATCGTTCCATCAAGTTGCTCCGTTAAACTAACAATAACTTGCATTCCTAATGATTTTGTTGTTTTAAAATCAAGGTCTTTCGGAAAACCGATTCCGTTATCCGCTATGGTTAATTTAAATTGATTGTTGACCATATTTTTCATGCTAATATGAATAATTGGCTCGGGAATGTTGTGAAAGGCATATTTTACAGAATTGGTGATTAATTCCATGATGATCATACCACAACTTGTTGCTGCATCTATAGAAAGAGAGAAATCGTCGACATCAGTTAATATTGATATTTGCGAGGTGTCAAATGTTCTAGTAATGTAATTGATTAATGAATTGATGTAGGTATTAAATTTAATTTGATCAAATTCTTTTGATTTGTATAACGTTTCATGAATTAGTGCCATAGAATGTATCCTGTTGGCGGTTTGGGTCAATAATTCGATAGATTCTTCATTAATAATAGTTCCTTTTTGAAGGGTGATTAAACTTGATATTATTTGTAGATTGTTTTTTACTCGATGTGTAATTTCTTTCAGAAGAATTTCTTTTACGTGTAACGATTCTTGAATTTTTCTTTCAATTACTTTACGTTTCTCAACCTCAATATTCAGATCTAAAATTGTTTTATTTAACTCTTCAGTACGTGCTTTAACAAGTAGTTCTAAGTTGGTATTTAATTTTTTTATTTCCTGTTCGGCTTTCTCCTGTTGGGTAATATCTCTAATTGTACCAAGTACTAATTTGCGGTTGTTTACAGTAATTACATCACCAATTATCTCGGTTAAATACTCTGTACCATCTTTTTTACGTAGGTTTACTCGTATAGGAAGCCCAACCATTTTTTCTTTACTCTCCGCAAAACTTGCATGATTTTGATTTTTTGCTTTCATGTCAAATACGGTCATACTTAAAAGTTCTTCCTCTGTATATCCTGACATATTACAAAAAGCCGGATTTACAAATTCATAATTCCCTTCCATATCAGCAACGGTTACACCTTCTGAAGCTTGGTTTGAAATGGCTTTGAATTTTTGCTCGCTTTCTTTTAACTTTTGTTCATATATAACTCTTTCAGTAATATCCTGAATAGTTCCAATTGATTTTATAGCGTACCCGTTCTCATCATAAAATGTTTTACATTTTTCAGCAACATAGGCAATTGTTCCATCTTCATATAATAGTCGATGCTCAATTTCATATAAGGTTTTGTCTTTAAGAGATTTAGTATAGGCTTTGTTTACAAAATCTCTATCATCAGGATGAATGACATTTAAAAATGCTTCATAATTAGGAGTGAAGACAGAAGATGATAATTTAAAAATGGAATAAATTTGTTTTGACCAATATAAATTTCCACTTGAAATATCTAATTCCCAATGTCCAAATTTCCCAATTTCTTGAGCTTCCTCTAGAGCTAATGTACTCTTAATTAAAGATTTATTTAGTTCCTTGTAGTTGTCTAGTTCAGTTTTCAAATTACCAGCAAATAATGTTAAATCAAAACTGTTAAAGATATAAAAAAAAATAAGATGAACGTTTTACTATTATGAAGACTTTAAGAAAAAAAAGAAGGTATTAAATAAACTGCGACTAAAAAGCCCCACCCTGTCGGTAGTCTGAAGAGAGGCTAAGAGCGATAGCGACTACGGATAACCTTAACAAAATAGCCATAATGCAGAATCCTTTATTTGTGTCCTCACGAACGATAGTTACTTTGTTTGTGGGACACAAACAAAGGCAGGGATCATTGTTTGAACAGAAAATTAGCTGTTCCAAGCGGACGTTTGAAATATAGTTCTATAATCAAATCACCTCTACATCACTAGCG
>CAYJMI010000007.1:10297-59079 GCA_964371285.1 uncultured Vicingus sp.
TTTAAAAAATCCATAAAAAAATTTGCGAAACCGAAAAGTTGCACATATATTTGCAACCAAATGGTTTAGTAAAATAATTTTTAACATGATAAGAGATGTATTTCAGGCAATAGCCGACCCTACCCGACGAGCCATTATTGGGCTTATTACCCTACACGCCATGACACCCAATGCCATTGCCGAAAATTTTAATTCGTCGAGGCAAGCTATTTCAAAACATTTACGCATTTTAACCGAATGCGAATTGGTTGAACAACAACACCATGGCAGAGAAATTTATTATCAGCTAAAAATTGATAAAATGAAAGAAATTGACAACTGGCTCGAACAATACCGCAATATTTGGGAAAGCCGTTTTAATGAACTCGATAATGTATTACTAAACCTTAAAAACAACAAAAAATGAATCCACACCTACAATTTGATTTTACGGTAAACAAAGAAAACAAAACCGTAAATGTAACCCGTGAATTTGCTGCCAACCTGCAATTGGTTTGGGATGCCTGGACTAAACCGGAGTTATTAGACCTATGGTGGGCTCCAAAGCCTTATGTAAACAAAACTAAGTCGATGGACTTTAGAGAAGGTGGAACTTGGCTCTATGCCATGACCAGCCAGGAAGGTGAAACCCATTGGTGCCTGAACAACTACAAAAAAATAGACCACCTGAAAGGTTTTTCGGGATTAGATGCTTTTTGTGATGAAAAAGGTAACATCAACATGGATTTTCCACGTACACTTTGGAGCAACACTTTTGCAGCAAATGCCAACACCACCACCGTAACTATTGTTGCCCAATACGAAAAACTGGAAGATTTAGAAAAAATTATTGCAATGGGCTTTAAAGAAGGGTTTACCATGGCTCTTGGCAATTTAGACCAGTATTTGGAAGCACAAATGAAACTGCGTAATGAACTACGAACCGACAACATCCCTCGTGTAACAACCTATTTGAATTTTCCGGGTAATACCGAAGAAGCCTTTTTGTTTTACCGTTCGGTGTTTAAAACCGAGTTTACCGGAAATGGTATTACACGTTTTAGCGACATACCTGCCGACAGCAACCACCCACCTGTTGCAGAAAACATAAAGCGAATGGTGTTGCACATTGAATTGCCCATTACAGCCAATCATATTTTAATGGGCACCGATGCTCCAAAAGAAATGGGGTTTGAGTTGGTGCAAGGAAACAACATGCACATTAGCATAGAACCCGCTTCGAGAGCAGAAGCTGACCGTATTTTCAATGCACTTTCGGTTAACGGAAAAATAGACATGCCTATGGCAGATATGTTTTTTGGGGCTTATTTTGGCAGCTTTACAGATCAATTCGGAATTAACTGGATGATTAACTTTAAAATAACTAAGATATGAAAAAGAAAATTTTATTTGTTATCAGCCTATTGTTTGGCTTAATGTTTATCAACGGAGGGTTAAATAAATTTTTAAACTACATACCCGTTCCTGACGATATGCCTGAAGCAATGGTTAAACTAACGGAAGCCTTAATGAGTATTAATTGGCTAATGCCACTAGTTGCTGTTGTTGAAATTGTTGGTGGAATACTTTTTATTATTCCAAAATTCAGGGCTCTTGGTGCTGTGGTCATTTTTCCCATAATGGTTGGAATAGTATTAACTCACACCATCAACGAACCTTCAGGTTTTCCTATGGCTTTAGTTTTACTACTCATCAACTTGTGGGTAATTTTTGAGAACAGAGAAAAATATCTTCCAATGATAAAATAATCCGGAAAGGATAGGCTCCAAACAATTTGCTGAAAATTAGCTAATTAACGTACCTCTTCTACTTTAAAAGGCAAGTTTACCAGCGTTTTTAAATCATTACCTAAACTTTGCATGTCTTCATCGTCATCTTCAAAATTCCATAATATGGAAACATCTGCTTTTGCAGTATTTGCATAAGCTTCTAATTGTTTAAAAATAGACAACATACATTCTGTAGAATGTGTATTCAAATAATCCAATTGAAC
This sequence comes from uncultured Vicingus sp., assembly GCA_964371285.1. GTDB lineage: Bacteria > Bacteroidota > Bacteroidia > Flavobacteriales_E > Vicingaceae > Vicingus. Next base: position 12,291 of record CAYJMI010000007.1, read on the forward strand.
TTTTAGGTAAACTTTAATGGGTGATGAGGCTAAAAAATTATTTAACCAATCTTCTAAAGGCTTATAAAATTTTATGGGGTGTTCTGGAATTGATCTGCCCGAAATACTCAATACTCCACACTCGCTAAATGTAACGGTTGGTGTATTTTGTTTTCCTTCTACGAACAGAGAATTCATATTCTACCTTAATTTTGTAAAAACAAATATAAAATTTAGAAAACTAAAAAAAGAATTATTTGCAATTTTTTAGACGAAGTGTTTATTTAGTTCTTTAACTTGTCTTTAAATACCTTCCTAAATTTTTCTAATTTAGGTCTCACCACAGCTTGGCAATATGGATTTTCGCCATTTAACTCAAAATAATCTTGGTGATAATCCTCTGCAGGAAAAAAATTGGTAAAAGCAGTAATTTCCGTAACGATTGGGTTTGGAAAAACTTTTTCGTTATTTAACACTTTTTTATACTCTTCGGCAATTTTTTTTTGTTCGTTGGTATGATAAAAAATAGCCGAACGGTATTGAGTTCCAACATCGCCACCTTGTCGATTTAACGTAGTTGGGTCGTGTACTTGCCAAAACACTTCTAACAATTCTTTGTACGTAATAATTTCGGGATTATAAATAACCTGACAAACCTCTGCATGACCTGTTGAACCTGTACAAACTTCTTTGTAGGATGGATTTTTAACTGTACCCCCAGCATAACCTGAAATTACTTTATCTACTCCGTTTAAATCTGAAAAAATAGCTTCCACACACCAAAAACAACCTGCTCCAAAAGTAATAGTATCCATATTTTGTATTGTATTTGTTTTAATCAGTTCTTTTGATTCAACACTAGTTGTGTTGCACGAAATTAGGTAGAAAAATAAAACGAAAATAGAAAAACGGTTTATCATTAGGGTAAAATTAAGTGTAACAGGGTTTAAAAATCTGCGAGAAAAAAATGTATCAATTTATTCTTAACATATCATTCATCTATTTTTTTATCAATTTTTCTAATGCCTGATAGGTTGCCGAAGTTACATTTACCAAAGGCAAACGAACCGTATCTCCACAAATCCCAAGAATTTTTAAGGTAGCTTTAATGCCTGGAGGATTTCCATCAACAAACATGTAATGAACCATATCAAAATATTTGTAATGAAGTTGTTGTGCTCTTTTAAAATCACCAATTAATGCAGCTTTAACCATTTCGCTATAATCTTTTGGAAAAGCATTGGCTATTACCGAAATAATTCCATCACCACCACTTGCAATGATTGGTAGATTCAGAATATCGTCGCCAGAAATCACTAAAAATCCTTCGGGTTTATTTCTAATAATTTTCATTGAATTAAAAATAACTCCGGATGCTTCTTTTACGCCTATCACATTTTTGCAATCGTTAGCCAATCGTAATACCGTTTCTGCTTCCATGTGGGAACCTGTTCGAGCCGGTACATTGTATAAAATAATTGGCAAAGGACAAATGGCTGCAATGGCTTTGTAATGCTGGTAAATTCCTTCCTGGCTTGGTTTATTGTAACATGGGCTAACCGATAAAATGGCATCAACACCAGTAAAATCATACGTATTTAAACAATCAATAATGTCTTGTGTGTTGTTTCCTCCTAAACCAAAAACCAATGGAACTCTGCTATTATTTGTTTTTATAGCAAATGCCAGAACATCTAACTTTTCTTGTCTGGTTAATGTTACCGATTCGCCGGTTGTACCGTTAACCACCAAATAATCGACCCCACCAGCAATTAAATGCTGAATTAATTTTTCTAAAGCAGCATAATCAACACTTCTATCTTCTTTAAAAGGAGTTACAATGGCTACTCCTGTTCCTCTAAATTTACTCATTATTATTTTTTGACAAAGATTGTTAAATTTTTTAATATTTTGTTAAAAATCAAAATTTTGATTAATTTATCTATTGGCGAATAAACTTTTTAGTTACCATTCTATCCTTAAGTTCCAATTGTAAAAAATAAACCCCATTGGGCAAATTATTCAAATTCAACGTTAAGTTATTACCAAAAGATTTAATCGTTTGTATGTTTTTTCCAGAAACATCGAGCAAATTTAATGTAAAAACTTGTTCATTTTTAGTCGAGCTGATGTTTAATAATCGTGAAGTAGGATTAGGAAATATTTTTATTTCGAAATCGTTATCAAATTCAATATTTCCAACAGTTAACAACGAAATAGTGTCGGAATAATTCAAACATAAAAAAGGATCGGTAACCGTTAAAAAATAATCACCATTGTTTTGAGCAATAAGAATAGTATCTGTTTCGCTAGAAAGGCTAGAACTGTTATAATACCACTGTAAATCTAAATTAGAAGAATAAACCATGGTATCGTTTCCTAACAAGGTTAAAACAGGTTTTTGTGGCAATGGTTTCCATGTGCTTTGAATGGTATCGCTAAAGGCTTTACAACCACTCGAATTAATTACATTTAAGTAAATACTTTCGGTAGTATCTATGTATATGCTTGAGTTCGTATCTCCATTAAACCAATTGTAGGTAACAAAGTTTCCGGGATTTATTTCTACCGAATCACCATCACAAACTGTAAAATTACTGCCTAAACTTAAGGTATAATTCGAAGTATTTAATACATCAAAAGCATTTACTTTACCATAACCAAAACCTGTATTTGGAACAGTTCCTGTATAAACATCTTGAGTTGCAGTTGTAGTAATAGCATTTTTAATTTCTGACATGGTTGCATTAGGGCATTTCTCTAAATATAATGCTGCAATTCCAGCTATTACAGGCGAAGCCATTGATGTACCTCCATTTATTCGATGTTTACCTCCAAAAGCAACTTTTTCCTGATTTGGTGGATTTGCAATGCTTAAATCAATAATAGCTTGAGAAACAGGGCCTATGGTGTTATCCCCAGTTGCTGCTACATCAGGTTTTAAATCTCCTCTTCGTGTTGGTCCCCAACTACTCGAAATTGCTTTTTCACCAGGTATTTGCCCTGTAAACCTCACAATTGAATCAATGTCTAAATAAGAAGCACGATTATTGAAATTAGCCACCGTTAGAACAGATGCTAAATTTTGAAAACTACTCACCATAGTTTTAGCAGAATCGGGTTTTTCGTAAAAGGCAATTTGTGGTAAAACGGCAACTGTTGGCAAAGGGCTTTCCACCATACTAGAAATGCCCAGCCACGATGCTGACCAAATGTCTAATCTTCCACTTCCTGTCGTCATTAAACTAAAATTGTAGGTATTAGAATCCGGTTCTTGTAAATGCACTGCCAACAAATATTTGTCCCCTTGTAATTCACCATAAGTATCTACAATTGCAATTCTATTTCCACTATTAAAAATGGTGTCGGTATAACTTCCTAATCTGTTTTTTATATTTACAAAAGGTACATTTCCACGAAGTTCGTAACTACCTGCTGGTAAATTTGCTCCAATAGCATAATCTACATTATTCAAATCGGCAGTATCTGCCCAAGCTTCGAAATAAACAGCACCATATCCAAATGCTGATGTAGGATTGTATTTAAACCACGTAAAAGTGGTATCTGAAGTTATTTGATGTTCTACATGCCAATTTAAAAAACCTGCATTTCCAGCTGCACAAACAAAAGCCCTGCCCGATTTAAAATTAACTATACTATCAATTAAAATTGAAGCTGCATCAGTTCCATCGTGCGAACCCCAATAATCGCCCATGCTTACATTTATAACACAAGGCATGTTGTAACTATCAGCTACATCGTAAATAAATTTAACCCCATCAACAACAGTCGAAAGCCAATTGCTTACATTTTCATTACTTGCCACCGACACTACATAAGCTTCTGGTGCTACTCCAGTATAATTATTTACCGCTAATCCATTTCCAGCAGCAATTCCAGCCACGTGTGTACCATGATTAGTACCTCCGTAATCTAAATGCGTACAACTCCCTCCATTTATAGCAGTAGAATCCCAAACTTGTCCGTAACCAAATGTGCTTGAGCCATTGTCGGCAAGGTATTGATCCCAAATGGCTAAAATTCGGGTATTCCCTAAGGTGTCTTTAAAGTCTAAATGAACAAAATCAATGCCTGTATCAATAAATCCTATAATTACGCCTTTACCAGTGTAAGGCTGAAACAAAGGTGTTGTTCCTTGATGAATTGGTAAAATATTGTTATGAATTCGCATGGTATCATTGAGGGTGGTCGGTTTTGAAAAACTAAATTCGATAGCTTGAACAAAATCATTAGCCGAAAACTGAATAATTTTTGAGCTTGGTAATTCTACCTGTACAATATCTTTTGTGCTGAGTTTATTTTTTCCTCCAAGTTTTAAAATTTCTTGTTTTATTTTATCTGCATCACCTCTCACAAAAAAAGCAATGACATCAGTTGGTTTGGATTGACTGATGGCATGTTTTAACTGAAAATTAACCTTTGAATGTTGTGCAAAAGTAAATGAGCAAAAAGCTAACAGAAATAGTAAGAAAATATAATTTTTCAACATAAGTGTTTTATAGATAATTATAAAATTACAGATTTTACTTTCCTAATTATTAAAAAAAGTAATTTCGTTACAACATTTTAAACACAACCAACCATGAAAAAAATATTGGGATTTTTTGCTCTAACTCTTTTATTCGCTTGTAGCAATGATAAAAAACAGGGAACTACCATTGATATTAACCAACCATTTGAAGATTATAAAAATAACTTTATCAATGAGCTTTGGCAAACCTACCCGGGTTGGGCTTTGGGTGTTGGAAAACACGATTTTGATAGTATTTTGGTTATTCCAAATGAAGAAAGCCGTAAAACGGAATTGAAATTTGCAAACAACCATTTAGATTCGTTAAAAAAGTTTACGTTAGCCGATTTGTCGAACAACAATAAAACCGATTATTATTTAATTGAAAACTTGTTGAAAGGAAATATTTGGTCGGCAAACGAACTAAAATCGTACGAATGGAACCCTTCTAATTACAATGTTTCTGAAGCCTTTTCGCTTATTTTATCTACCGAGTTTGATAACTTAGAAAACAGAATTGATATTTTTTACAAACGTATGGCAAACGTTCCCGCTTATTTTGAGGCAGCCAAACAAAACATAAAAAATCCAACCATAGAACACACTCTGTTAGCAATCGACCAAAATTTAGGTGGTTTAGCTGTTTTTGAAACCGAATTGGAAGATGCTTTAGCAAAATCGACCATTGATGAAAATACCAAAACACAAATTTTTAAACGTGCAGATGAAGCTATTGCTGCTATAAAAGATTATGCTGATTGGCTTAAAAATTTAAAAAACGATAATCCTCGTAGTTTTAGATTGGGAAAAGAATTGTATGCAAAAAAGTTTGAATTTGATATTCAATCGGGCAACACCGTAGAAGAAATTTACCAAAAAGCATTAACTAGCAAAGTAACATTACATGTTAAAATGGCAGAAATTACCCACAGTTTATGGAACAAGTATTTTAAGCAACCCGTACCGACCGATACGTTGCAAGCCATTAAAATGATGATAGACAAATTATCGACCAAACATGTTGAACCCGATTCTTTTCAAACAGCCATTGAACAACAAATACCTGTGTTGGTTGATTTTATCAAACAAAAAGATTTGATTTACATCGACCCATCCAAACCATTGGTAGTGCGAAAAGAACCAGCTTACATGGCTGGCGTTGCAGGAGCATCTATTTCGTCGCCTGGTCCTTACGATAAAGAAGCTAATACTTATTACAATGTTGGTAGCCTTGAAAGTTGGACTGCTGAACGTGCTGAGAGTTATTTAAGAGAATACAATCATTATATTTTACAAATTTTAAACATCCACGAGGCGATACCTGGACATTATACGCAATTGGTTTACAGCAACCAATCGCCAAGTCTAATAAAAGCTATTTTAGGAAACGGAACCATGATTGAAGGTTGGGCGGTTTATACCGAATTGATGATGCTCGAAAACGGTTATGGAAACAACGAACCAGAAATGTGGTTGATGTATTACAAATGGAATTTACGAACCGTTTGTAATACCATTTTAGATTACAGTGTTCATGTAAATAATTTTTCGAAAGAAGAAGCTTTAAATCTATTGGTTAATGAGGCATTTCAACAACAGGCTGAAGCAGAAGGTAAATGGAGAAGAGTTACTTTAACTCAAGTTCAGTTGTGTAGTTATTTTACTGGTTTTAAAGAAATTTACGAGTTTAGAGAGGAATATAAAACCTTAAAAGGAAAGGATTTTGATTTGAAAAAATTCCACGAAAAATTTTTAAGCTACGGCTCTGCTCCTGTTAAAAATATTAGAGAAATGATGTTGGGGGAGTAGTTTTGAGTGATGGGTAATGGGTGATGAGTAAAAAGAACTGATTACTTACTAATTATTAATTTGTCCTTACTGCTCATGTTCTTGTAATGATGGTATCTGTCCATGATTTCGTTAACATAATCATAAGCAATAAAACCTTTGCAATAACCATGTTTTACCACAGGGTCTTTGTAATATTTGGGTTTTGATTTATTGAGCAAAAAGAAACTTACCTCTTTCCATGATTGTGGGTTTTTCTTGTATTTTTCAGCTAGGTTTTTAGCATCAATAACGTGTCCAGGTCCAGCATTATAGCTCGCTAAAATAAATGGAATTCGTTCCAGTGTATCACTTATTTCTTGTTCCCAAATTTTATTTAAACGGTTGATGTATTTTGTTCCTGCAATTATATTTTGTTCTGCACTCGAAGAAGTGTCAACACCAAAATTTGCCCCGGTTACCGGCATAAACTGCATCAAACCAAATGATTCGCCCCAACCTCTCGCCTCATTATTGAAATGCGATTCTTGGTAAATTAATGCTGCTAACAACTCCCAATCCCAATTGATAGCAGGAGCATATTTTTTTATCATTTCGTCATAAGGAGAAATTACCCCCGATTCTAGTGTATAGTATTTATCTTTTACCCTACGCTGCACCAAATGTTGATTTTTAAAGTATTTGGTATATATGGATTTGAATTTTTTAGTTTTCTGAAAATCAATCAACCATAAATTAATCGATTTTAATAAACTATCAGAATTATTACGAACTGCCCAGGCTATATCCTGATGGTCGTTAAGTACCATTTCTGCATCAATATTAGGATAATACCATTGGTTGACCATGGCAATGTTTTTATCTGCAATGGTGTAATCAATTTCTTTATTAGAAACTTGTTCAATCAATTCCTCAGTAGTTGTTTCTCCGGAAACAATACTGATATCAATATCGTGCTTTATTTCTTTAGAAATATTTTTTAACTCTTTATAAAACGACGATTTTTCCCGAACAACTATTTTTTTTCCGCCCAGTTCATGAATTGAACGTATTAAAGAGTCTGTAATATGTTTCTTTTTTAATTTTTTCCAACCTTCAGGTTTTCGCTGAATTAACACTTGTTTGGTAACTAATATCGGATTTGAAAAATTGACTTCTTCTTTTCGTTCCTCTGTTACCGTTAAGTTTGCCGCAACAACATCTGCTGTACCTTTATTTAATTCTATAAAAATACTGTCTAAACTATTGATTGGAACAACCTCCAGATTAACACCAATAAAATCGGCGTAATTGCTCAACAATTCATATTCAAAACCTTGAGGAATACCTTTATAAATAAAATAGCTGGTGGAAGAAAAATCAATCAACACTCGTAATTTACCTTCGGATTGAATGGTATCAAAATCGCGATAAATAGGTTTCTGCCCATCATAATCATCACCACAACTGCTAAAAAAAATAACAGTTGTGATGATAATGAAATATGAAATTGATTTTACCATTTGGAATTTGGTTAATAAAAGTATTTTTGTGTTCGGAAAAAGGTGCAAAAAATCAATTCAATACTTTTTACGAAAAAAATATACATTTGGTTCTTTAATGTTAAACAAAAAAAAATACTTACTCCTACTCTTTATCTTGCTAGCCAATGTTTTTATGGCGACAAACTTAACTAAAGGTTTTGAAGCATTATCAATTCACGATTATTTTAAAGCAAAGAAAATATTTGAACAAGGATTGAAAAAACAAACTCCAGCCTCGGCTTATGGTTTAAGTATTATTTACTCGTTAAATAACAATCCCTTTTACAACCTCGACTCAGCCTTGTTTTACATCAATAAAAGTGCTGAAACGTTTGATCTCTTAACTTTAAAACAAAAAACTAAACTTCTTGAACTAAAAGTAGATTCGTTAGCTATTTATAACCAAATTTTAGTTATTGACTCCAACTGTTTTAGCCAAGCAAAACAAATCAATACAGTTGAATCCTACACGTATTTTATCAATCAAAATTGTTTTGCCTTACAAGTTAAAGATGCTATAGCCATCAGAAATCAATTGGCTTTTAATCTTGTCGAAAAAGAAAATTCGTCAAAAGCCTATTTGAACTTTTTAGAGACTTACCCTGAGGCTATCGAACATGAAATTGCAAAAGCGAACTATGAAAAACGATTGTTTGAAGAATACACCGAGATAAATACACTCGACAACAATGTTCGTTTTATTACTGATTACCCAAACAATCCATACATCAACAGGGCATATCAAAATGTTTATGATATTTCTACTCATAACAAAACCATTGGTTCTTTTCAGCATTTTATTAAAACCTACCCTAACAATCCTTACATAACAACAGCTTGGCGAATGCTTTACAATTTATCTACTTTAATACACACTCCCGAAAGTATTAATGAATTTGTAAAACGTTATCCGAATTACCCGTTTAAAAATGAATTACAAAAAGATTATCAATTGGCAAATTCAACATTTTATCCCTTTCAAAAAAACAACAAATGGGGTTTTGTTGATGATAGTTTAGTAGTGGTAATTCCTGCCATTTACGATTGGGTTAGTGATTTTAACGAAGGTGTTGCTGTTGCCACTCAAAACAACAAAATGGGCTACATCAATAAATCTGGCGAAGTAGTTATTCCTTTTAATTACGACGAAACCGATGCTTTTAAAAATGGAATGGCTGTTATTGCAAAAGATGAAAAATACGGCATCATCAACCGTGCTGGTGAAGAACTTGTTCCAACCATTTATGATGAAATTGGAGATACTAAAAATCAATATATCGCCGTTGAATTAGATGATAAATTTGGGTTTATCGACCGTTTAGGAAATTTAAAAGTAGGACTGGATTTTGATGGTGTTGGCGATTTTCAAAATGGCATAGCTTATGTAAAAAAAGACAGTAAGTTCGGAATTATTGACACCAACCTTTTTTACATTGTAAAACCAACCTTTGATTGGATAGATTTAGCCGAAAACGATTTTATTAGGGTTACAGAAAACGATTTTTATGGTTTAATCAATTCAAAAGGCGATTCAATTTTAGCTCCTGTTTACGACCATATTTCTGAGCTTAAAAACGGAAGAGCATTAATTGTAAAAGACGATTATTACGGATACATTGATAAAACAAACAAAATAGTAATTCCAATTACTTTAGAAGTTAGTGAAGGGGTTATCAATTGGGCATTGTTTAACGAAAAAGGATTTGCAAGGGTTTCTTCCAAAGGAAAAATTGGCTTAATTGATTCGTTGGGACAAAAATTTTTGCCCACTTTGTTTGAAGATGTTGGTAGTGTTTCAAAAAATTTAATTGCCGTAAAACGCAATGGAAAATGGGGCTATTGCGACTATCAGGCAAAACTTAAAATACCTTACAGTTTAGAAGAAACGAACGAATTTATTAACGGTTTAGCCATTGTAAAATCAACTGGTTTGTTCGGTATCATTGATGAAAAAGGAACATTTATCATTCCTTCAGGCTATGAAGATTTAAATAGATTTACAAACGATTTGTTTGTAGTTAAACAAAACGGATTGGTTGGACTAATTAATATTAAAAATGAAATAATAGTTCCTACTAACTATACTAAAATTGAGTTAACCGAAAACAAACGGTTGATTCGATTGGTTTCCGAACAATCAACACAATACAAAAAGCTTTAAACTGTTGTCAGTTCGAGTAGTGAGGAACGAGCGTATCGAGAACAATTTACTTCAAAACTATCATCTTCTCGATATGCTACGCTAAAGCTCCGCTACTCGAAGTGACAGTTTTTTCATTATTTTTTTTAAGCCCCTCCTTCGGAGGGGTTGGGGAGGCTTCTTACACCAACTGCGTAATAGCCTTTGTTACGTTCTTTTCTACTCTTTTCAACACATCACTTACGTCCGATTTTACAAACTTGTCGCCTGTAATTTTTTCATAAAGTTCAATGTAACGATTAGAAATTTGTTCAATAAATTCATCAGTCATTTCAGGAACTTTTTGCCCGTCTTTTCCTTGAAAACCATTAGCAATTAACCACTCACGCACAAATTCTTTCGATAATTGTTTTTGTTTTTCGCCTGTTGCCTGACGCTCTTCATAACCTTCTTTGTAAAAATAACGCGACGAATCAGGCGTATGGATTTCGTCAATTAAATAAATTTGGTTGCCTACTTTTCCAAATTCGTATTTGGTATCAACCAAAATCAATCCCATTTTGGCAGCAATTTCAGTACCTCTTTCAAAAATTTTACGGGTATAATTCTCTAATTTTAAGTAATCAGCTTCCGAAACAATACCTTGTTTTAAAATTTCTTCACGAGAAATATCTTCATCGTGACCAACACTTGCTTTGGTGGTTGGCGTAATAATAGGTTGTGGGAATTTATCGTTTTCTTTCATTCCGTCGGGCATAGGCACTCCACACAACATACGTTTTCCGGCACTGTATTCTCTCCAAGCATGACCCGATAAATAGCCACGAATCACCATTTCCACTTTAAAAGGCTCACATTTTCTGCCAATGGTAACACTTGGGTCGGCAACTTCAATAACCCAGTTGGGTACTATGTCTTCGGTTGCTTTTAAAAATTTTGCAGCAATTTGGTTTAACACTTGTCCTTTAAACGGAATGGCTTTAGGTAAAACCACATCAAATGCCGAAATACGGTCGGAAACCACCATTACCAGCAATTCGTCGTTGATGTTGTAAACGTCTCTAACTTTGCCTTTGTAAAGGCTTTTTTGTCCCGGAAAATTAAAGGTTGTTTCTTTTATTGCGTTAGCTTGCATAATGTATGTTTTTTTGAGATTGTTACAAAATTAACCATGCGAAACCATTAAATAAACCTGTTTTAAAAAAGTAATTATTTTTTTTCAACAAATATTACTGTAGAGACGCACGATTGTGCGTCTCATGATTACCAACCACATTTTTTTTCTAGACGGACAATCGTCCGTCTCTACGAAAATTTGTAAATGAATAACAAACACCCACCCTACTTGTCCGAATATATTCGGAATCTCAAGGGAGGAAATCACAACGAAAAAAACCACAACGGAGGTCATTCTCTCTGTCAGCTGACGGAAGTTGAGGGGTGATTTCAACATAAAAAATGTTCCAAGCTATCCTTGAAACAGAAAAAAGGGTAAATTGAAGCTGATAGACGGAAGTTTATATACTTCTGCCTTCGGATTTTGGTCTTCCAGCTTATTTTACCTACCTTTGCAGCCAATTAACAAACTACTATTTTGGGAAACTTCAAGGATTTAGGTATCAAACCAGACTTTATTAAAGGATTAAATGAATTAGGAATAAATACGCCTACCAAAATTCAAACACAAGTTATTCCTTTGCTTTTAAATACCAAAACTGATTTGGTAGCTCAAGCTCAAACCGGCACAGGAAAAACTGCGGCTTACGGTTTGCCATTGTTACAAAGTATTGATGTTAAACAAAATGTAATTCAAGGACTTATTCTTTGTCCAACTAGAGAATTAGGGCAACAAGTGGCTAAACAACTGTTTAAGTTTACCAAATACTCCGATAAAATTTTTACTGAAGCTGTTTATGGTGGTCAGCCCATCGACATACAAATTGGTGCGTTAAAAAGACCCACTCACATTGTGGTGGCAACCCCTGGCAGGTTAATTGAATTGGTAAAAAGAAAAGCTGTTGATTTACGCAAAGTAAAAACTATTATTTTAGATGAAGCCGACGAAATGTTAAGCATGGGATTTAAAAATGAATTGGACGAAATTCTAGGTTTTTTGCATAGTGCCGAACAAAAATGGCTTTTTTCTGCCACCATGCCTCAAGGTATAAAACAGATTATAAACGAACACCTATCAGAAGATGCTCACCGAATTGATGTGAGTAGCAACAATGTGGTAAATAAAAATATCGACCATCAATACGTGATTTGCGATGAGAAAGAGAAATTACAAATGCTGCTTCAATTTTTAAAATCGCAACATAAAAACAGAGGAATTGTATTTTGTAAAACCAAAGTGGCTACACAAACCTTGGTTAAGCAATTAATTGCTAAAAACGTTGCTGCCGATGCCATTCATGGCGATTTGTTACAGAAAGAACGCGACAAAGCCATGCGTGCTTTTAAAAACGAAACTGTTCAGTTGTTGGTAGCTACCGATATTGCTGCTCGTGGTATTGATGTGGAAGGGCTTTCGTATGTGGTGCATTACCAATTACCCGACCAAGAAGAATATTATACGCACCGAAGCGGTAGAACAGCTCGAGCTGGGAAAGTTGGAGTCTCATTAAGTATTGTAACTACTTTTGAAATGAAACAACTTCGATTTTTTGAGAAAAATTTGAAAATCAGCTTTAATCAAGTTAGATGATTAATAAAAACCAACACTTATATTTTTTTTAATATAACGATGTAATCCATAACCATCTTTGGCCATTTTTTTCATCATTTCAACACAATCTTGACCATTAGATACATTTGTAAAAGTGTGTGGATCAGTCTCTTCTTTCATCCATACTTTAATATAATCAGATCCTAATTCGTAACCAATTATTTTAGATCCTTTTTTTAAATTAGAATACTTCTCCATAATCTTAGATGTTTGAACAAATCTAATAATTATAGTAAAAACGTTAATCAGCAAATTTACCTAATTTTCAACACTTTTTTGTTAAGTACTATTACTTACCAAAAAAAATACAGAAACAGAAAGTGATAATATTATACCGCTACCAAATGGATTCCCGAAAAATAAAAAGCATTTCGATTGCGGCATAACTCACACTAATCATCCACACCAAGGCGTGGCTGCTAAGTTTGAGTATATTTCAAAATTCCAATGAATTTATATGGCTTCTAAAGCTGCTTCAAGTATGGATTTTACCTCTTTGGCAAAAGGTTCAACAGCTTTATTGTTCATTATCTCAAAAGCAGCAACAGGGTTCATTATCGATACATCAACAGTTCCATCTTTGTTTTCGATAATGGTAACATTACAAGGTAACATGACACCTATTTTTTCTTCTTGTTGTAATGCTTGATACGCATAATTTGGGTTACAAGCACCCAATATTTTATAGGGTTGAATATCTTTATCCAACTTTGCTTTAAGTGTTGCTTTTAAATCTATTTCGGTTAAAATACCAAAACCTTTTTCTTTTAAAGCTTCTCTAATTTTTTGTTCAGCATCAGCAAAACTATACTTGGTTGTTTTGTTTAGGTAATACATTTTTTTGATTTTTTAAAAACTACTGGTTAGTTTACCGGAATAGTCTAAAAATATTTTATTATTGTTTGAAATATCAATATAAAGTACACGGTAATATAAACTATCTCGTGTATTATAACCATTTAAAACACCTCCGGTAAAAATTCCTGTTCCACTTGTAAAAGCATTAAAATAATCTGTTTGGATATTTACAGCTATACTGCTGTTTGGTTCTCCTTTTAAGTTTGAAGCATCAAAATTAGTTGAAAGCACATAATTTGGACGAGTTCCTATTATTTTAGAATTAACATTTACTAAAGGATAATTACTTATTGCATTCCAACTCGAATCGTATTTATCAACATTCATTGTTCCCAAATATATAAAGGTTGTGTGTTCTGCTGGTGTTGTTGGGATTTGACCTGTTCCACTTGGGGCTGATGGTACAGAGTTATCTTCCTTAGAGCATCCAATAAAGAAAAATATCATTAGAAATAAAACAATTGTATTTTTCATCTTTCAATTAGTTTGTTCAACAAATATAAGGAATTTTAAGTTAAGTTTTACCAACTTCCTCCTGCCCCACCTCCACCAAAGCTACCTCCACCAAATCCACCAAATCCACCTCCTCCAAAACTTCCACTTCCAGAGCCAAAGTTACCAAAAGAACCACCATGGCTTCTACCCGAATTGTTCATGAGCATAAAAGCCGTCCAAAATGGTATGTTGTGACCTAAAGAATAATCTTTGGCTTTTTTTGCCGTAGAAATAAACACAACACCAAAAATTAAAATGATAAATAATATGGGAATAATAAACTTAGAAAAATCTGGTTTTGCATATTGGTCGGCAGTAAATTCGCCTGAGGTTAAGCTCATCAACACATTAACTGCTTGATGAATTCCAAAATAATATTCCTTCGATTTAAAATAAGGAATCATTTCATTTTCCACAATTCTTTTGGCAATGGCATCAGGCACAACACCTTCTAAACCGTAACCTGGAGCAATAAAAGCATCACCATGTCCGTCAACTTCTTTCGGTTTAACCATGATAACAATACCATTGTTTTTACCTTTTTGTCCTACACCCCATTTTTCGCCAAGAGTGTATGTAAAATCAGCTTTATCGTAACCACACAAATCGTTAACAGTTACTACCATTATTTGTGTTGAAGTGGTATCATTAAAAGCAATTAATTTTTGACGTAAAAATGTTTCGTCTTCATCGCTAATGATGTTGGCATAATCCTGAACCAAGTCTTGTTTTGGTTGTTGGTCGAGCAAACAATCTTGGGCTTTTAAGTAGCTAAAAGTTAAAATTGCAATTAGTAGGATGAAGAGTTGTTTCATTGTTTTTTATTTATTTGTTTACACACTCCTAGCCCCCTCAAGAGGGAAAACTCCTCCGTTAGCTAACGGAGGTTGGGATGGGATTTTATTTCCCGAAAGAAATGTCATCATTTAATTCGTTTTTATCTTCTTTTTGGAAAGGAAAATGTTTTTTTAATTGTTCTCCAGCCAACAAAATTCCTTGCGATAAACCTTCGGCAAAATTACTTTGTTTAAAATGGCTAATCATTAAATCTTTAGTGCTTTCCCAAAAATCAACAGGTACTTTTTGGTTGATACCAGCATCGCCTAAAATAGCTAACTGACGGTCTTCTACTGCTAAATAAATTAGCACACCATTTCGTTGAGCAGTTTTTTGCATGTTTAACGCATCAAACATAAATGCAGCGTGGTCTAACACATCTTCATTGCATTTCTTTTCGATGTGTACACGAATTTCGCCCGATGTATTTTTTTCGGCTTCTTTAATGGCTGCAACAATTTGTTGCTTTTGTTCGGGTGTAAATAAATCTTTTGACATAAATTTAGTTATTTATTGTCATGACGGTGGAATTAAAATTCTACCGTTGGAGCTACTTCTGCACCAGCAGTAGATTCGAAATAATCTTTTTTCTCGAAACCAAACATTCCTGCATAAATGTTACGTGGGAATTTTCTCACATAAGTATTGTAGTCTTTTGCTGTTTCATTAAATTTCTGACGTTCAACAGTTATTCTGTTTTCAGTACCTTCCAATTGAGCTTGTAACTCTAAAAAGTTTTGGTTGGCTTTTAAATCAGGGTAACGCTCTACCACTACCATTAATTTAGATAAAGCCGAGCTTAATCCATCTTGAGCCGCGGCAAATTGTTTAATTGATTCTGCATTTAATTTTGATGGGTCGATGGTTGTGCTGGTAGCTTTTGCTCTTGCATTTACCACACCTTCAAGCGTTTCTCTTTCGTGAGCAGCATAACCTTTTACTGTATTTACCAGGTTTGGAATAAGGTCGGCTCTACGTTGGTAAACGTTTTCTACTTGCGACCATGCTCCAGTTACAGCCTCATCTTTAGTTACCATATTGTTGTATGATCCCATAATTGAGAACACCATAAAAAGGACTAGTAAACCCACTACTCCTAGTATTATCCATGATTTTTTCATTTTCTTTTTTTTGTTTTTAGTTAAATTAATTCAATACTTCGTTTGATAAAATTAGTTAATTCTTCGCCTTTTAACATGTTTTGTGATAATAATGCTAAATCGGCAGTTTGTTTGGCAATTTCTTTTTGTTTGTTATTGTCTTTTTCTTTCAACATTTTAGAGATCAGCGGATGATTTACATTTACCACCAAATTATACATTTCTGGAAAATTACCCATTCCCATCATTCCTCCACCACCCATTTTGCTCATTTCTTTCATTCTACGCATAAATTCCGGTTGAACAATAGTCATCGGTTGATCGGTTTCATTCATGCTTTCAAACTGAACAGTAAATTTTTCTTTAGAAATCACTTCCTCAATAACAGGTTTTAAGGTTTCTTTTTCTGCATCAGATAATTTTGAAGGAATTTCTTCATTCTTGTTAATTAACTTATCAATTGTATCAGCATCAACTCTAGTAAAAGTTGATTTTTCTACTTGTTGTTCTAATTTTCCAACCAAATGTGAAGATAACGGAGAATTTAAAATAATTACTTCATATCCTTTATCTTTAGCCGACTGAATATAGGTGTGTTGAGTTTCTACGTCGTTGGTATAAAGCACTACCAATTTATCATCTTTATCGGTTTGAAGTGGTTTGATTTTTTCGGTCAATTCTTCTAAAGTGAAATATTTTCCTTCAGTGGTTTTGTATAAAGCAAATTTCTGAGCTCTTTCGTTAAACTTTTCATCCGATAACATTCCATATTCGATAAAAATTTTAATATCGTCCCATTTTTTCTCGAAATCTTCACGGTCTTTTTTAAACAACTCTTCCAATTTATCAGCCACTTTTTTTGTAATGTGACTCGATATTTTTTTCACGTTACCATCGCTTTGTAAATACGAACGAGAAACATTTAACGGTATATCTGGCGAATCAATAACCCCATGTAAAAGGGTTAAAAAATCGGGTACAATTCCTTCTACTGAATCGGTAATAAAGACCTGACGAGAATACAATTGAATTTTATCTTTTTGCACTTCCATGTTGGGTTTAATTTTAGGGAAGTATAAAATACCTGTTAAATTAAACGGATAATCAACGTTTAAGTGGATGTGAAAAAGAGATTCTTCAAAATTGTAAGGATATAATTCTCTGTAAAAATTCTTGTAATCGTCATCCGATAAAGTTGCTGGAGCTTTGGTCCATGTAGGAGTTGGATTATTAATGATGTTATCTACTTGAACGGCTTCTTTTTCGATGTTACCGTCTTTGTCTTTTTTACCTTTTGTATTATCAACATATTCTGTTTTAGTTCCAAACTTAATACTAACAGGCATAAACTTGCAATACTTATCCAACAAAGTTTTAATTCTACTTTCTTCTAAAAAATCGGTAGAGTCTTCCGCAATGTGTAAAATAACATCCGTACCTCGTTCTGTTTTATCTGCTTGTTTAATATTGTATTCAGGGCTACCATCACATTCCCAATGGGCACTTGGCTCGTCTTTATAGTTTTTAGAAAGAATTTCAACACGTTCTGCCACCATAAATGATGAATAAAATCCTAAACCAAACTTTCCAATAATATTATTGGTATCGGTTTTGTCTTTAAACTTATTTACAAACTCTTCAGCTCCCGAAAAAGCAATTTGGTTGATGTATTTTTTAATTTCTTCCTCACTCATGCCAATACCTCTATCTCTAACGGTAAGGGTTTTAGCTTTTTTATCCAAAATTACTTCAATGGTATCGTTTCCAATGTCACCTTTGAATTCTCCTAAAGATGCTAAAGCATGAAGTTTTTTGGTTGCATCGGTTGCATTTGCAATAAGCTCTCTTAAAAAGATTTCATGGTCGGAGTATAAAAACTTTTTAATGATTGGAAAGATGTTCTCTGTTTGTACTTTAATTTTTCCTTTTGCCATAGTTATTAAGTTTGAGGTTTAATGTTTGAACCTGCTAGTCAAAGCTTGTGCCACCATAAAAAACATGACATTTTGACTGAAAATAATTAATAAGTATAATAACATAAAAACTTCATAAGAAAAATAGGTAAAAACACTGTTTGGAATATCAATTGGTAATGTTTATATTCGTATAGAGTTTACATAAAATATTTTATTGTGTTTCGGTTAATTATTTTTCTTTGTTCAATGTTGTTTACTTCTGCTGCTTTAAAAGCTCAGGTAGAAGCCATTTTTGTAGAAAACAGGGTGGAAATAACTTGGACTTATACTGAATGTAGCCAGCTCAGTCATTTTGTTATTGAAAAATCTAAAAATGGAATCTCTTTTAAAGAATTTCTTCGAGTCCAAAATGGAAAATGTTGTTCTTCATTTTTAGAAATCGATTATTCGCCTTTTAAATCAAAAACATATTATCGCATCCGTTATGTTAATAAAAGTGGATCAAACTTTTATAGTGAAACTGTAGCTGTAAAAAAATACTCTCCTGTTCAACAACTCATTTCAAAACTAAAGGGATACCACTCTTTAAATACGTTGGTGGTGTTAAAAGACAAATCGAATGGTGAGTTTTATGCAAAACTTAATATTCAGGAAGTTGATGGAAAACTTATAAGTGAAACATTAAACGAAAACATTAGAGATGGAGAATTTATTATCATTGCCTCCGAGAATGATCACTTAATTGGCAATATCTTAACGATTATCAACCAAAACCCTGATAAATAAAGCATCTTCTATCCTATTTTTATTTCAAAAAGCAGTATAACCTAGTAAAAAATACGTCAATTCTACCACACAAATTAGGTATAAACACTGTAAGATTTAATAACTATCCTATCGAAATTTGTATTATTCAATTAACCATTAAATTTTAAAAAAATGTTTCGGATAATTATTTTAATCGTTTTAAGTGCTCTTTACGTTTCTAAAAAAGCACATGCTAATATTGAAGCTATGTATATTGATAACAGCGTACAAATAAAATGGACTTATGTTGAACAAAAGCGATTAAGTCATTTTATTATTGAAAAATCAAAAAATGGTAAAGATTTTAAAACGTTTTCAAAAATATATAGTGGAAAAAGCTATAGTTCGTTTATTGAAACAGACCATACACCTTATAGAGACATCTCTTTTTACAGAATTCGTTATATGAATACTGATGGCACATCTTGTTACAGCGAAACCGTTTCTATTAGAAAAATTTATAAATTCAAACATTTACCATTAAAACTAAAAGGTACTACTACATTAAACACATTAGTGGTTTTAAAAGATAAATCAAATAAAGAGTTTTACGCAAAACTTAATATTCAAGAAGAAAATGGAATATTAATTAGTGAAACAATGAATGAAATCCTTAAAAATGGAAATTTTATTATTGTAGCCTCAGAAAATGACGATTTGGTTGGAAATACTTTAAAGATAATTAATCGAAACTCTAGCTATTTGTCTGTCGATACGCTGAACAAAATATCCCGGTAGCCACTGCAACATTTAACGATTCTGATTGTCCGAATTTTGGAATCATTATTTTTTCGGTAATAAAGGGTATCAGTTTATGATCAATTCCAAACGACTCACTACCCATTAATAAAAATGCTTTTTTGTATTTAATTGGGTATTGATAAAGGTTTTTACCTTCTAATAATGCACCATAAACAGGAATAGATTTGTTTTGCTCAAAAAAATTAATTAGATTTTCATAACCAATAGTTGTTCGAAAAACAGCACCCATAGTTGCTTGCACCACTTTTGGATTGTAAACATCCACACATTCGTTAGAACAAATAATAGTGTTAATTCCAAACCAATCGGCTGTTCGGATTATTGTTCCTAAATTTCCAGGGTCTTTGATGTTATCCAAAACTAAAATAAGATTGTTTTGGGATAAATCAATTTTTTTGGTTTTCTGCTTAGCTACTGCTAAAAAATTGCTTGGAGTTGCTAGTGCCGAAATGGATTTCATTTCTTTTTCAGAAATCTCTATAGCGTTATAATTTTCAATTTTATTGCCAACAGTAACAAAAACAAACTCAAGTTCAAAGTTAGATTGAATTAACTCTTTAACCATTTTCTCTCCTTCAACTAAAAAAGTTCCGTGTTGTAAACGGAACTTTTTTAGTTGTAAAGAATTGATGTATTTTTTTTGACTGATGCTTAACACTGAGAATTAGAAATTAGAAATTTACACATTCGCACATTAACTAATTCCCTAGCACTTTAAACTCAGTTCTTCTATTTTTTTGATGACAAGGACAATCGTCATTTCTGGTTTCTCCACATTCCTTGTACTTCGAACAATCGTCGATGGGGTTAGTTTCTCCGCTTCCAACTGCTTTAAATCTATCTTTTTTAATTCCTTTAGTTACCAAATAACTCACCACTGAATCAGCCCTTTTTTGAGAAAGATTTTGGTTGTAAACATCACTACCTCTAGTATCAGTATGGCTAGAAATTTCAATTTTAATGGTTTTATTTTCGTTTAAAATAACTACCAATCTATCTAATTCTTGAGTTGATTCGGGGCGTAAAGTAGCTTTATCCCAATCGTAATAAATATTATTCAACACAAAAGCCCTTCCTGGTTCAAGCGGCTTAACATCTTTTGGTTTTCCAACATTATCAGTAAACAAGGTATCAATTGTTTTAAGTTCACCACTCAATGTTTTATTTAACACCTCTTGTAAATCCATGTTATTTTTAGCAATTAAGTTAGAATCGCTATAAATTCTAAAATCTTTATACAACTCCACGTATTCGGTAATTTCTTCTAAATTTATCGAATCACTAGCAATTTCTCCTGATGCTAGTTCCACTTCAATTGCATACCTTCCTGGTGTTAATGCCATCACGTATTTACCAGTTTCATCATTCGATTTAAACACCCCTTCTAGTTCTACATATTCACCCTTAAACAAATTCATTAACGAGCCAACAGGTACATCATTAAAATAAACTTTTCCTAAAAGTAAAGCCAACACTGGTTTTTCAACTTTACCTGTAAGTATTCTAAAAATATCTTGTTCACCTATGCTTTTTTCACCACCACCTGAATAATATCCTGTTTTTCCATCGGCAGCCAACACAAAATACCTGTCGTCGTTTATTGTATTAATTGGGTATCCGATATTAGTTGGTGATTCAAATGAACCATACTCATCTAATTTAGCATAAAAAATATCATAACCACCAATACTAGTATGCCCCTCAGAACTATAATAAAAGGTTTTATTATCAGGATGAATAAAAGGTGCATCGTCATTAAAATTGGTATTTATTTTAGCTCCTAAATTTTGGATGTTGCCCCAAGTATCATCTTTTTGAAGTTCGGCTTTGTATAAATCTCTTCCACCTAAACCTCCTACTCTATCACTAGCAAAATACAATACTTTACCGTTTGCCGATAAACTCACACTACCTTCCCAACTATCTTTTTTGTTTACATCTCCTTTTAAAGGTTCTGGCTTAGACCAATCTTTACCTTTTAATTTACTTACATAAATATCTCCGTTGTTATTATTTTCACTTTTATAAATAAATAGTGTTTGTCCGTCAACCGATAAAGCTATTGCCGCATCATGTCCATCGGAGTTAATATTATCTCCAATACTAACCGGTTCTGTCCATTCACCATTTCTGTTGTATGAAATATATACATCTTCGGTGTATGTTTCCGAATTCATCGAAACTGGCAACTTATCGGCTCCCTTACTATTAATACCACGATAGGTATAAATCATCACCGATTCGTCAGCAGAAATAACCGGCACATATTCCGAATATTGTGAGTTTATTGGTGCATTAATATTTTCTACAATGTTTTCTTTAATGGTGTCAGATAAAATTTCAATAGCATTTTTACAATTCTGAATCATTTTTTGAGCAGTTGCTTGTTCTTCTGCTTCTTCTGGTGTACTTCTTGTTAAATACATGTTAAACAATTCTAAAGCTTTATCAAATTGATAATTTACAGCATAAGCTTTTGCCAAATAATAATTAACCAGATTATATTCAGGGTTAGTGATTTTTACTTGTTCAATAATTTCTATTGATTTAGCTTTTTCAGTTGGACTATAACTATAACATATTCCCATCATTAATTTGTAATATAAATCTGAAGGTTTATATTCATACAGTTGAACAAATTTATCTAGTGCATCAATATATTTTCCGTCTTCAAAATCTAAATCTGCCCTATCTAAAAGTTCTTTGGCAGTTTTATTGCTTAAAGGTTGATTCTCTTGTGAAAATGAGTTTATAGTAAGTAATACAAACAATATGGTTAATATTCTAAAGTATTTTTTCATTTTGGTTCAGTTAATAATAGTTAATTTGCATTTTTATTTATTAATGCAAACATAATCAATTCTATATAAATTAAAAATTGATTTTAATCATCTCTAAAATATTAAGTCGTTGTAATAACTTTTCTCTGATTTTCGGGTTAATTTTTCTATTTTATGGATGTAACCCTACCAAAACATTAAAAGAAAATGAAGAATTTCTTCAATCAAACAAAGTAAATATTGATAATAGTAAAATTAATAAAGATGAAGTTATAAATATTATCAAGCAAAAACCAAATAAAAAAATATTGGGTCTATTTCGTTTTCATTTAGGCGTTTACAATTTTTTTAGTAATAAAAAGGCAAGCAAAATTAGAGAAAATGTAGGTGAAGCACCTGTAATTTATGATTCTCTTTTAACCGAACGTAGTGTAAAACAAATAGAATTATATTTGGATAACAAAGGTTTTTTTCAAAATCAGGTTTCTACTGAAAAAAAGGTTCACAAAAATAAGGTAAAACAAATTTATAACATTAAAGCTGGTGAACCCTACCTAATTAATGAAATTGGTTTAATTTTTCATGACCAAGAAATAGGTGCTCATTTTTTAGGAAATAAAGATTATTCGTTAATTGTTAAAGGTAAAAACTTTGATGTTGATGTTTTGGATAAAGAAAGAGAACGTATTAAAAATGTAATGAAAAATCATGGTTTTTATTATTACTCAAACAATTTTATTAAATATAAGGTTGATACCACTATAGGCAATCAAAAAGTAAATATTACCATTGAATTGCTTGAAGATAAAAAACAATTACAAGGAAAAGATTCTAGCATCGATGTTCATCACACGAAATATGCTGTCAATGATATTTATATGTTTGTTGGCAGTAAATCTAGTATAGAAAAAGCAACCCAATTAGATACCATTCCTTATAAAGATGTTTCAATAATTTATACCAATAAATTAAAATTTAAGCCGAAAATGCTTGCACGTGCATTAGATTTTAAGCCCAAAGAAACTTATTCTCAACAAGAACAAAATACCACTTACAAGCAATTTTCGGGATTAAAATTGTTTAAAAATATTTCAATTATTTATGAAAAAGTTGACTCTAACCAATTAAATGCAAATATCTACTTAGCACCTCTAATTTTAAAATCATTTGCACTTGAAGGAATAGGTACAAATACGGGAGGTGATTTAGGTGTGGAGGGTAGTATTGGTTACGAAAATAAAAATATTTTTAGAGGAGGTGAATTATTTAATATTAGGCTAAAAGGTGGTCTTCAAATTCAACGTGTGGTAGATGTTTCAAATGATGAAAATGAAATTTTCGGTACACCTTTTAATACTTTAGAGCTTGGTCCTGAGGTATCGTTAGAATTTCCTCGTTTTTTATTTCCTTTTAACTTAGATAGAGTTTCTAGACATGCTACTCCTAAAACTATCGTTACATCAACCTTTAACTTTCAACAACGACCAGAATATGCTCGAAATTTAATTCAAGGTACGTTTGGTTATTCATGGAATGAATCGCAATATAAAAAGCATTTTATTACTCCTTTTAATGTTTCGTTTATTAAACTTGACTTAACAACTGCCTTTAAAGATAAAATTACCGCTGAAAACAATCCATTTTTGATTAATGCATATACCGATCATTTTATTAGTGCAATTCAGTACAGCTTTATATTTAATAATCAGGATTTTAATCGAACTAAAAATTACCAATATTTTAAGTTTAATATCGAAACATCAGGTAACATGCTTTCTTCGTACTACAGATTAACGGATAAACCAAAAGATATTGAAACAAACAGTTATAATTTTATTGGAATTCGATACGCCGAATATGTAAGGACAGAAATTGATTTGCGTTTATATCATCATCCCCATGGTGCTGTTTTGGTTGAGCGATTAAATGTTGGTGTTGGAGTTCCTTATGGGAATTTAAATGTATTGCCTTTTGAAAAAAGTTATTTTGGTGGTGGTTCAAATGGAATTAGAGCTTGGCCTGCTCGAGGATTAGGTCCAGGTTCCTTATCAGATACTTTATTAAGCTCTGTTAACCAAATTGGTGAATTAAAAATTGAAGCAAATATTGAGTATCGCTTTGATATTACTAAGCTTTTTAAAGGTGCTTTTTTTGTTGATGCTGGTAACATTTGGATTTTAAAAGAAGATGCTCAACGACCCAATGCAGAAATAAATTACCAACGTTTTTATGAAGATTTAGCCATTGGTGTAGGTTTTGGTTTACGTTTAGATTTTAATTTTTTTATCTTCCGTTTTGATATTGCAACACCTTTAAAAGACCCTTCAAAAAACAATCCAAGAAGATACCAACTGGAACTTAAAAAGACTACACTTAATTTAGGTATTGGTTATCCATTTTAATGGTTTAAGGAAGTCGGAAGACCGAAGACGGAAGACTGTAAACTGAAGACCGAAGTACTTCCGTTTTATATCTTGTATATTTTTTGCAATTATTTTTTATTCGGAAAATCAGCTAAAATATCCAACAAAAATCCCCAAAATTTTTCTACCGTTTTAATGTTTACTTTTTCATCGGGTGAGTGTGGATTTTTAATGGTCGGCCCAAATGATATCATGTCCACTTTTGGATAATTTAACCCTAAAATTCCACATTCCAAACCTGCATGACAAGCAGCTACTTTTGGACTTTCGTTAAATTTTGCTTCATATTTAGCTTTCATCAAATCCAATATTTCTGATTTTGTATTTGGAGCCCAACCCGGATAGGAACCTCTGTGTTCAACTTTACAGCCCATTAATTTAAACACTGAACCTACCGAGTAAGCCACTTCCATTTTTCCGGACTCTATTGCACTACGTTGTAAACTTTGTGTAATAAATTTTCCATCTTTAACAATAACTCTTGCCAACGACGATGAAGTTTCTACCAAACCAGCAATGGCTAAACTCATTTTAAACACTCCGTTATGAACCGCTTGCAACGTGTTGGTTATTTTTGTGGTTTCTGCCAAGTTCATTGTTTTAGCAGGTAAATTGGCAGATTCAATACTTATTTTTGCATCCGGGTCAGAAATGGATAGTTCTTTTAAAATATCCTTTTTTCGTTGTTCAAAATTGGTTAAAAAAGCATCATTTTCAATGGTAATAATAGCTACTGCTTCTCTAGGAATGGCATTTCTTAAACTTCCCCCATCAATTTCGGCAATACATAAACCAAAGGTTTCAGCATCAACAATTAAACGATTGATAATTTTATTGGCGTTACCTCTTTCTAAAATAATGTCCATTCCGGAATGACCGCCTTTTAAACCCTTAACTTCAATTTTATAAGCTTTTCCTGTGGCATTTTTTTGCTCGTAAGCATATTCTGTATTGGTATCGATTCCTCCTGCACAACCAATCGAAAATTCATCGTCGTCTTCGGTGTCTAAGTTTAATAAAATTTCACCGTCCAATAAACCACCTTTCAATCCAAAAGCACCAGTCATACCTGTTTCTTCATCAATGGTAAATAAGGCTTCGATTGCCGGGTGTGGAATGTCTTTGCTTTCTAACAAACTCATAATAGCAGCAACGCCAATACCGTTATCGGCTCCTAAAGTGGTTCCATCGGCAGTAACCCAACCATCTTCAATAAGCATCTTAATTCCTTGTGTATCGAAATCAAAATTAGTGGCTGCATTTTTTTGGCAAACCATATCTAAATGCGATTGGAGAATAACCGTTTTTCTACCTTCCATGCCTTTCGTCGCTGGTTTTTTGATAATAACATTTCCTGTTTTATCCACCATGGTTTTTAAGCCTAAACTTTCACCAAAACTCTTCATAAAAGCAATGACCCGTTCTTCTTTTTTTGATGGTCGTGGTACTTGGTTTAATGCTATAAAATTTTTCCAAACGTTTTTTGGTGCTAAGTCTTTTATTTCCATGATTGATGTTATTAAAATTTAGACGATAAAGGTAGTGTTGAGAAATTAATAAACCAAATATAAACAAAAAACCCCAACAGTAACTGTCGGGGTTTTTTAAACTTTATATATTGTAATTAGTTTACAGCGGCTTGAAATTCAGCATTATCTCTAAACTTAATAAATTCAGCATCAGTTTTAGCTTTTGCTTTTAAACCTGCATCTTTAGCAAAAGCAGATTTTAAATTGTTAGCTACCATGTTATTATCATTAGCACGAGCTCCAGCAATTGCTTTTAAGTAATAAGATAACGCTTCGTCTTTATCAGTAGAACCATCAATAATACCACCAATAGAGTTGTTTCCGCTTAACAAGTTAGCTAAAGCAGCATTAAATGAATTAACACCAGCGTAGCTAGATTTAGCAGAAGCATAATCACCTTTCATGATGTAGATGATACCTTTGTTTTCGTTTACTTCTGTTGTTCCTGCTCCTGCAGCTTTATCGTAGAAAGCCATTGCAGCATCGTTGTTACCGTTTAATCGTTCGCAAACACCTAAGTTGTTGTTTACCATTGCATTGTTTGGAGATAAACCAGCAGCTTTTTCGAATTGAGCTTTTGCATCAGCTACTTTGTTTTGAGTAATGTAGATGTAACCTAAGTTGTTTGGACCTCTCCAATCTTCTGGAAATTTAGCAGAAAAACTTTTGTAGATAGATTCTTTTTTAGCATCATCGTTGAATAAAGATGCTGCGTAGAACATTTGTTCTGCATCTAACGAATCAATTTTAGTATCCACCAACACTTTCATTTCATCGTCAGTTAAGTTGTGGTGTTTCATTACCAAGCTCACATCCGATCTTCTTAATTCTGGTAATACTTTTTTAGCAACTTCGGTATAAGTAGCCGCTAAATTTTTAATTTCTTCTTCTCTTTTGGTTAAATCAGAATAAGATTCTAAAACTCTAATGATTAATTCTTTGTCTTTAATGTCAGAAGCAACCATTAATTTTTTAAAGCCATCCCAGTCTTCACCTTTACCAACTAATTTAGAAGTTCCTTCAGGAATAGTCAATTTAGCTTTTTTAAATTCACCAGCCATTGCTTTGTCAGCAGAAGCAGCTCTTTCGTTAGCTAAGTTATCATTTTTAGAAATTTCACCTTCTGGAGAAGCGTAAGCATTTACTTCAATACCGCTAAATTCCATTTTTGGATTAGTTGCCCACACTTTTAGGTTTGCAGTTAATTCTTTCACATCTTTATCAGATAATTCAGAACCTCTAACAGTAGAATTGTTAACTAAATAATTGATAACAGCACTGTAATTTTCTAAAGCAAATTTTTGGAAATTATCTTTTGCAGCAATTGCTTTTTCAGCCGACATTACTAATTTAGGAGTAATGATGGTTCCATCAGCAACTTTACGTGGGTCTAAATCTTTAGTTTTTGTTTTGTATGTTCCTGTTACTCTTAATTCAACAGTTGCTACATCCATACCATCTTTGTAAGGAATTGTTGCAGAATGGGTAAAACTTCCACCTTTTTCATAATTAATTACAGCACCTTCAGATTCAGAAACTTCACCTTTTAATTTTAAAGGCGCAAAAGCCTCTTCACCAGCACCATATTTAATTACAGGAGTAATTACCGCAGATACTTTTTTGTTAAAATATTTAGCAGGAAAACTTCCAGACAATGCAATTGCAATGGTATCGCCATGCATTTCAACCGGATTTGGAGTTAATGCAAAATTAACTTCATTTTGTCTTTTCACCATTTTAGCCAATGGATTACAAGCAGAAAAAACAGTAGCCGTTGCAACTGCTATAGCTATTAATTTAGTGTTTTTGTTTTTCATTTTTTTATAGAATTTTTCTTAAAATCTAGTTTATTTTTTTGAACTGCAATGATAATCAATAGTTTTTACATATTAAAATTTTTGGAACTTTATTCTTATTTCATGTTAAACTTTCTGAACATCAAGTACATCTACACATTTTTCCAACAAGACTTTCAAACTTTTATTTAATAAAGGATGATTATAATCAGGTAAAATTTCAACTAATGGTATCAATACAAATTTACGGTCTTGTAGGTATGGATGAGGAACAATTAATTGCTTTTTATTAAAAATAAAATCGTTATAAAAGAGAATGTCGATATCAATAGTACGTGCCTCCCATTTTTTGTCTGTTCGGATTCTCCCCCATTTTTTTTCTATCAACAATACTTTATATAAACAATCCTCAACACTTAAATCAGTAGCCACTTCAATGACTTTATTTAAAAAATCGGGTTGGTTGGTATTTCCCCATGCAGCTGTTTTATAGCTTGATGAAGATTTTAGTATTTCACCTATTTCATTACTAATATCTTTTTCTACATGAAGAAACGTTGTTGCAACATTTCCTTTGTTTCCACCTAAACTGAGTATTAATTTGTTCATTTTTTTGTTATTGGTTTTCAGTTTTCAGTCATCCAAACTTATCACCTCTCTGTCTCTCTCCTCAAGGAGAGAACCTCCCACAATGCCGTCTTCGGACTCTTTACGCCACTCATCATCCTACATCAACCATTGGTGTATTAATATATAGGTAAACCTTTTAGTTCATCTACTTTTGTAAAAGTAAATACTTTAACTTAATATTATAATTATGAAACAATTTTTTAAATTTATGTTTGCCAGTATGTTGGCAATGTTGGTAACGTTTTTTATTACCATGATTATTTTTGTTGCCATCATAGGTACAATCATTTCATCTGCAACTTCTACATCAGAAAAAGTAGTTGATGTAAAAGACAATTCAGTACTCCATTTAAAGTTTGATTACCAAATTAAAGATAGAACATCCAACAATCCTTTCGAAAATTTTGATTTTTCAACATTCGAAACCCAAGACAATTTAGGTTTAGACAAAATTCTATCGAATATTGAAAAAGCTAAAACTGATTCAAGAATTAAAGGTATTTATTTAGATTTAACGTCAATGAATACTGGTATGGCTTCGCTCGAAGAAATACGAAATGCTTTAAAAGACTTTAAAAAATCAGGAAAATGGATCATCAGTTATTCCGAAGTTTATATGCAAAGCACCTATTATTTAGCTTCTTTATCTGATAAAATATACTTAAATCCAGCAGGTTTGGTTGAAATGAGAGGATTATCTACAGAGCTCATGTTTTTTAAAAATGCCTTAGAAAAATTAGATGTTGAAATGCAAATTATTCGTCATGGTAAATTTAAAAGTGCCGTTGAACCTTATATTTTAGAAAAAATGAGCGACTCGAACCGTGAGCAAATGAATTTAATTTTATCGTCTGCTTGGGGTAGTATTTTAAACGATATTTCTGAAAGTAGAAAAATTTCTATTGCAGAATTGAATGCCATTGCCGACGATATTAAAATTCAAACTGCTGCTGATGCCGTTAAATACGGATTTGTAGATAAAGTAATGTATAAAGACGAAGTGTTGGAAGAACTTAAAACGCTAACTGGTTCAAAAAGTCATGATGATATTAACTACATTTCTTTGAGAAAATACGACAACTCTAAAGCTATCCCAAACAACAGTAAAAATGAGATAGCCATTATTTATGCAAGTGGTGAAATTAATAGTGGCAAAAGCAGAGATGATGTAATGGGATCGGAAACTATTTCTGAAGCCATTAGAGAAGCCCGTTTAGATGATAAGGTAAAAGCAATTGTATTGCGTGTTAATTCTCCCGGCGGAAGTGCATTGGCATCAGATGTAATGTGGAGAGAAGTAGTTTTAGCTAAAAAAGTAAAACCAGTAGTGGTTTCTATGGGCGATGTTGCGGCATCGGGTGGTTATTATATCTCTTGTGCTGCCAACAAAATTGTTGCCGACGAAAAAACAATAACAGGTTCTATAGGAGTTTTTGGTGTAGTGCCAAATGCACAAGGTTTTTTCAATAATAAATTGGGTATTACTTTCGATGTTGCCAAAACCAACAAACATGCTGACATCATGACCATTTTTAAACCGCTTAGTGCCGAAGAAAAAGACATTATTCAAATTGGTGTGGAGAAAATTTATGATGATTTTATTGGTAAAGTTGCCGAAGGCAGAGGAATGACCAAAGAACAAGTCGATAGTATCGGTCAAGGAAGAGTTTGGTTGGCTTTAGATGCCAAAAAAATTGGTTTGGTTGATGAAATTGGAGGGATAGATAAAGCCATCTCTATTGCTAAAGATTTAGCTAAATTAACCGATTACAAAACCGTTGATTTCCCAAAAATGAAAGATCCGTTTGAGCAATTAATGTTAGAAATAACTGGAGAAACTGAATCTAAGATTTTAAAAATATACCTAGGCGAAAATTATAAGTACTACCAAAAAATACAAACCATGACCACTCAATCGGGTTACATGGCTAGAATGCCTTACGAAATAGATTTTCATTAGTTTATTAATTATGGTTGTTTAAAAAAGGAGCAAGATTTTTCTTGCTCCTTTTTTTTGCTATTAAGAATAATGTAATTTAGCAACATGCAATTGTTTTATACACCCAATATCAATTTAACCGCTTCAACCTTTGTACTTGACGAAGCTGAATCGAAACATGCCATAAAAGTATTACGGTTAAATACGGGAGATAAAATAAATTTGATTAATGGAAAAGGAACTTTTTTTAATGCTGAAATTACTCAAGCTCATGCTAAAAAATGTGAACTCCGCATTCTTTCCTCCACAACAGAAACTGATACCAAAGCAAACATACACATTGCCATTGCTCCAACAAAAAACAACGACCGTTTGGAATGGTTTGTAGAAAAAGCTACCGAAATTGGAATTACTGAAATCACTCCTTTAATTTGTCAACGTTCCGAACGTAAAACTTTAAAAATAGACCGATTAGAAAAAACAGCCGTAGCTGCCATGAAACAATCGTTAAAAGCTACTTTGCCTAAAATTAACGAGCCTGTTTTGTTTAAAGATTTCATAAAAAATACACCCCAGCAAACCAACTTGTTTATAGCTCATTGTATGGATAACAAAGAGAAACACTTGAGCCAGTTGTGCACTAAAAATGAACCCTCCATCATTTTAATTGGACCCGAAGGTGATTTTACCAAAGAAGAGATTGATTTGGCGATTAAAAACCATTTCAAACCCATATCTTTGGGCAAAAGCAGATTAAGAACCGAAACTGCTGGAGTTGTTGCTTGTCACGCCATAAATTTAATCAATGAGTAAATTATTAAATTATAAATCCATTTGTCATTTCGAGCAAAGTCGAGAAATCTTCTTAGCTATTTTTATACTATTCTCAACTTTCAGTTTCGCTCAAAAATCGAGTTACCAAATAGCCTTATTAAAATACAACGGTGGTGGCGATTGGTATGCCAATTTAGAAACCTCGTTACCCAACTTAATAAAGTTTTGCAATCAAAATTTAAAAACAAACATTAACACCGAACAAGCTATTGTTGAAGTAGGTAGCCCTGAAATTTTTAACTATCCTTATTTACACATTACCGGACACGGAAACATTATTTTTAACAGCGACGAAGCTAAAAACCTAAAAAACTATTTATTGGCAGGTGGATTTTTACATATTTCAGATAATTATGGAATGGACAAATTTATTCGTCCTCAAATGAAATTGGTTTTCCCCGAACTCGATTTTGTTCTTTTGCCCAACTCTCATCCTATTTATCATCAGAAATATAATTTTAATGGGTTCCCAAAAGTACACGAACACGACAATAAACCTGCTCAAGGTTTTGGGTTGATTTACGAAGGTAGGTTGGTTTGTTTTTATGATTTTGAATGTGATTTAGGTGACGGCTGGGAAGATGCCGAAGTTCATAACGATTCGGAAGAAAACAGAAAAAAAGCATTGCAAATGGGTGCTAATATTTTACAATATGCTTTTAGTGAGTAGAATTAATACTACTAAACTTATTAATAGATAAAAAAGATTGCGGTTCAAGCTCGCAATGACGAAGATAATGAATCCCACAACTAAATTCATCCACACCCACCAACACAAACCGCTTTCAGAAATTGCTCTGCTGTTGAGCAAACACCCTGAACTGGACAAGCATTTTATCCTTAATCAAATCAACGGTTTACAAAAAACCAAAACTAAGCTACCTACATTTTACGAAAACGAAAATATTATTTATCCCGTTAGTTTGTCGATGGAACAATGTTCGTCGGAACAAACCGCATTGTTTAAAAGTCAATTGGTGAATGGAAAAACTGCTGTTGACTTAACAGGTGGTTTTGGTGTAGATGCTTATTTTTTCTCCAAACTGTTTTCGGAAGTAAGTTATGTAGAACAAAACGCCGAACTGTTTGAAATTGCACAACATAATTTTCAGGTTTTAAATGCTCCTATTCAATGTTATCAGAACAGTTGTGAGGATTTTTTACAGAAGAATGTCAAGAAATTTGATTTAGCCTATATCGACCCGAGCAGACGAGACGAAACCAAACGGGTTTTTAAATTAACGGAATGTACTCCAAATGTAATTGAACTTTTACCTCAATTCCTTAAAACAGCGAAACAACTCATCATTAAAACATCGCCTTTGTTAGACATTAAACAAACCCTCAACGATTTACAATTGGTAAGCAAGGTTTGGGTAGTTTCAGTAAATAATGATTGTAAAGAAGTGCTGTATTTGGTTGAAAATTCGAAAACGATTAGCCCTGAAATTATTGCCGTAAACCTTGCAAAAAACACCTCAATATTTTCGTTCAATTATGAAAGTGAGGCAACTACTTCTGTCGATTTTTCTGAACCTCTTTCTTATTTATACGAACCCAACGCTTCCGTTTTAAAAGCCGGAGGATTTAAAAGTATTGCTCAACAATTTCATCTTAAAAAACTTGCCGTAAATACTCATTTATATACTTCCGAAAAATTAGTAGTTAATTTCCCAGGTAGGTGTTTTAAAATCAATCACACGTTGGAATACAACGAAAAGTCGTTTAAAGTTTTAGGAATAAAAAAAGCCAGCATCACTGTCCGAAATTTTCCGGATAGCATTAACCAAATTAAAAAGAAATTAAAACTTACCGATGGAGGAAACGATTATATTTTCGCAGCAAGAGATTTGAATGATAAACCTGTTTTAATTGTTACAAAAAAGGAAACTTCGACAGGCTCAGTGTGACAAACCAATTCCCAAAAACAAAAGAAATATCGTTTGTGGGACACAAACAATGGCTAAAAATGGCTAAAAGACGGACAATCGTCCGTCTCTACGATTACAACAAACTTTCTATAATTTTTTCGATAGAAAAACCATCAGCCTCAGCTTTGTAATTACGAACAATACGATGGCGTAAAATAGGTTCTGCTACAGCTTTTACATCTTCAATATCTGGCGAATATTTACCATTTATGGCTGCATTACATTTTGCTCCAATTACTAAATATTGTGAAGCTCTCGGTCCTGCTCCCCAACTTAAATAATCATCAACCATGGCATTAGAAAACTCGCCACCAGCCCTTGTACTGGACGCTAATTTTACTGCATATTCAATTACATTATCTGTTACAGGAATTTTACGAATCAAGTTTTGAAAGAAAACGATTTCTTCGGCACTCATGATTTTTTTTAACTGAACATTAGAATCGGTAGTGGTACTTTTAACAATCGCCAATTCTTCTTGATATTTTGGATAATCCACCCAAATGTTAAACATGAATCTATCCAATTGAGCTTCTGGTAAAGGATATGTTCCCTCTTGTTCAATTGGGTTTTGAGTAGCTAAAACAAAAAATGGATGTTCTAACTTGTATTGATGTCCTGCTGCGGTTACTGTTTTTTCCTGCATGGCTTCGAGCAATGCCGATTGGGTTTTTGGTGGTGTTCGGTTTATCTCATCAGCCAAAATAATATTGGCAAACAATGGTCCTTTGATAAATTTAAAATTTTTGTGTTCGTCTAAAATTTCCGAACCAATAATATCGGATGGCATTAAATCAGGTGTAAACTGAATACGGTTAAATTTTAATCCTAAGGTATCGGAAATAGTACTGATTAACAAGGTTTTAGCCAAGCCTGGAACACCTACCAACAAACAATGACCACGACTAAAAATAGAAATCAATACTTTTTTAATTACTTCGTCTTGTCCAACAATAACTTTCGATATTTCTTTAGTCAGTTCATTGTATTTTACAACAAATGCATCTAAAGCTTCTACGTCTGATTTATATTGATTTTCTGTCATATTTTCCAATTAAAATTATTGATTAATCCAGTTATTTTCAAACCCACAATCTTTAAATTCATCTTCAATTTTGATATAAGTTGAGGATAGTTTAGACTTTATCCATAAGTTAGTTGCTTCGTTGTGTTTGGTAGATAATGCCGCTTCTTGAATTTTAGCGTAATCGGTTTCAAATGTAGCTTTATGTGGGTCTGTTTTACTAATCAATTTAATTATTCTATATCCTTTTTTTCCATCTGCCGCTTCTGCTGGAACAGGTTTAGAAATTTCACCTGCTTTCATGTTTTCAACAATATAATAAATTTGTGGGTCAACTTGGTCAATTTCAAAAACGGATGTTCCTGTTTGTGGATTCACCATAATTCCATCACTTTTTTTGGATTTATCATCATCAGAATATTTTAATGCCAACTGAGCAAAAGTTAGCGTATCAGAAAAAATAAGGTTATAAACACTATCTGCTAAAAGTTTTGCTTTTAAAATTTCGCCTTCATCATCTTTAATTTTAATTAATATATGTCGACAATTCATTTTTTGACCTCTACGTTCAATCAACTGAATAATGTGAAAACCATATTGAGATTCGATAATTTCTGAAACAGTAGTAGTATTTTTAAGTTTAAAAGCTGTTGTTGAAAATTCAGGAACTAAATCGGCTCTTCCCATAAAACCAAGTTCGCCACCTTTTTTTGCAGAACCTTCATCTTCGGAGTATAACACAGCTAAAGTAGAAAATTGCTCGCCTTTTACAATCCGCTCTCGGATGGTATTAATTCGATCTTTTGCAATTTCCTTTGCGTCTTTACCTTGTTTTGCATTCACTAAGATCTGCGACACTTCAATTTCTGAACTGATAGTTGGAATACTATCTTCCTGTAAGCTATTAAAAAACTCTTTTACCTCTTTTGGCGTAACTTTTACTTCAGAGGTAATGTTAGATTGCATGGTTTGACCAATCAATTGCTCTCGTACAATATCTCTAAGTTCATCTTTAATGTCTTGAATTGGTTTTTTATAATACTGTTCTAATTTTTTTTCGGAACCTATTTGAGAAATAAAATAATTTAATCGTCTATTCATCTCTCCTTCAACTTGTGCATCGGTTACCGAAACACTATCAATTTCGGCATGATGTATTAATAATTTTTGATACAACAATTCCTCGATGATTTGACATTTGGTATCATTATCAATAATAATTCCTTGAGATTTTATTGAAACCAGTTGATTTTCAAGCTCCGATTTAAGAATAATTTTATCACCAACAACAGCAATTATTCCATCTACTACTGTACCTTCTTGAGCAATTAAACTAAGATTAATGGTTGTTAAAATTAAAACTAGCCAGCGTTTAGTTGCTTTTATTTTGTTTGTCATATATTTCAAAATCTTTATTATTTAATGCCTGTTCGTATAAATCGTTTTTTACCTGATGTAATAATTTTAGTTTCCTTTTATTGATAATCATGCTTTTAATATTCTCCATTTCAAAACTTAACGGAGAAACATCCTTTTCCAATTTATAATCAATAAAATAGAGAAAATGCATGGATAATGAATCCTCCTCAACAGTGCTTTTATTGTGTTTTAAGAAGTCTCCTGTAAAATTAGATGAATTAAGGATTTCTTTTTTTATTTCGCTTAAAAGTATCCATTCATCATCGTTAAAATGGAATTGTTCGGCATACTGATGAGCCAGTTCTTTTAGTTTTTTCACCTCCAACGAATCTTTAGACGTATAAAGTTTTTGTATTTTTTTAAGGTTAGGGGCATTTTTAGGCACTTTTAAATAACGTACTTTTACTATATCATTTTTCAACACAAAAATTTGTAGATTTTCTTGATAATAAGCGGCAATTTCTTCGCTATTCACATTGGTATCTAAAATTTCATTAATCAATTGATTTTCATAAGAATAAGTGAGTAAAGTTTTTCTGTAATCTTCTATTTGTTTATCAAAATCTCGTTGGTCGTCTTTTAAATTTAGCTCCGCTTTTTCTAAAACCAACTGTTCTTTTATCCAATTTTGGATGTAATTGTTCGCAATCAATAAACTATCTTCTTTTGAAGCGTCTTTTGGTACAATATCATTTATCGACGATTTATATAAAAAAACACTTTTTACTCTAGCCACAGCATCGTCTTCCACTTCAACTTTATTAAAAAAATTACATGAAGAAAATAGCCCAGAAAGAACCACTATAAATGAATATTTAATAAAGTTTGGCATGGATTATTTCACCTGCTTAAGCACTTCTTTATCAACTTCTACTTTATATTTTGCTTTCAACTCGTTTACCCATTCTTTTTCCAAAAAGCTTTGATAATCTGAAGTAACTAAGCCTTTTACTTCGTTGAGTTTTTTTGGTTCTGATTCAAAAACATTTTTAATCATCACCAATTCAACGCCATTAGTAGATGTAACTTTGTGTAGAATGCCATTTTTCCACTCTGTTGCGTCAACCGAAGCATTTTCACCTTTTTCAAATTTACCTTCATTGATGGTTAACGTAAGCTGACTTTCTTTATTAAACATTTTTAAAAGTTCGTCGTTAGTTATTGGTATTTTTGTTTTTTTTGTTAACACTTTTTCAACATTAACAGCAGTTGCTTCATCAATACATTTATAAAGTGTTACTTCGGCTCTTTTATTCCAAATGTATTTATCCTGATTGGTTTTAAAGAAGTTTTCTAAACCAGCAGAATCAGTAATAGCTTTTGACCATACTTTTTCGTCGGTTAAGTTAAACAACAAAATTCCGTCTCTATATTCTTGATACAACAGTTTATATTCCAAGTTGGTAATAGGTAAACGCTCTTCTTTAAATGCTAAGGCTTTTTCTTCCAACACATTTTTATACAATCGGTTAATTTCGCCGATAACATTTATCTCGGTATTTGGTTTAACTTTTGGTTTATTTAACTCCAATAGTTTTGCAAAATCTTGTTGAGTATATTCTACTTTTTGACCATCATTTGCATAAAAACCAAACATCACTTTTATTAGTTTACTAGCTTTTGCAGCAGTCCATTCTCCTTTAATATATTCATCGACAGTAACAATTTTGTAAAAATCATCCCTTCTGGCAATGTCTTCTTTAAAATTATTTTCGGCTTTAATTTTAGCAATAACAGCTTCTTGGGTTTTGTTTGAACGTGAATCTCTACTTACTTTTGATTTTATCGATTGGTATAAATTTTCATAAGTATCTAATGGCGTTAGTTCAATTCTTTTAATGATATGCCACCCGTATTCCGATTTTATGGGTTTAGAAATATCACCATCATTTTGCAAAGCATAAGCAGCTTCCTCAAATTCCGGAACCATTTTTCCTGTACCAAACGGGGGTAATTCTCCATTACGAGAAGCAGAACCTTTATCGTCAGAGAATTGTTGTGCCATCTCGCCAAATTGAGTGTTGTCAGTTAATATTTTAGCATAAATTTCATCAATTTTTTGTTTTTTGGTGGCTAATGCTGCATCATCCAACTCTTTGTTTGCTTGTATCATAATGTGAGCAACTTTAATGGTTCCTCTAGCAGTTCTTTTATCATTTAATTTGATTACGTGATACCCAAAACGAGTTCTAACAGGCATAGATAAATCGCCAACTTTAAGGTTGTAAGTTGCTGATTCAAATGGATACACCATGTGTAAGGCATTAAAATATCCTAAGTTCCCCTTGTTTGTTTTTGAAGATGGGTCGTCGGAAACCTCTATGGCAACAGTCCCAAAATCTTCTCCTTTTAAAATTATATCTCTTATTTTAAGTGCTTTATTGTAAGCTATCAACGTATCTTTTGGCAATGCATTTTGGTCAACAGTAACTAAAATATGGCTTGCATTAACATCAAATTTCATTCTATCGTAAGCCTCTTGTATCAATGCTTCCGAAACTTCTCTATCGGTTAAATAAGGTTGAATCAATTGTTTACGATAGCCTTCTAACTCTTGCTTAAAAGCTGCTGACGTATCATAACCCAACACTTCGGCTTCGCGTACTTTTAATTTGAATTTGATGTATAAATCTAAATACTCGTTTACCGATTCTTCTGTTATTACTGTTTCTTTGGTGTTATTCTTTTTAAAAATAGCATCAAATTCTGATAACGAAACGGTTTTACCATCAATGGTAAGTAAAACTGGGTCGGTTTTTTGAGCTGAAGTAACTAAAACTGAAGAGAGTATTAAAGTTATTAATCCTATTTTTTTCATACTTATTTTTTTATGATTTTGAGTTGGTAAATTTTTGAGTTAGTGAATTTACACATTGTTACATTATCAAATTGTTACATTATTAAGACCTTGTTGAATAATTCGGTGCTTCCCTAGTTATAGTAATATTGTGTGGGTGGCTTTCGTTTATGCCAGAATGTGTAATCCTAATAAATTTAGCATCTTTTAAAGCTTCCATATTTTTTGCTCCACAATATCCCATTCCAGCTTTTAAACCGCCAACCATTTGGTATATGACCTCATTTAAAAAACCTTTGTAAGGTACTCGCCCAGAAATACCTTCTGGAACCAGTTTTTTAATATCATCTTCGGCGTCCTGAAAATAACGGTCTTTCGAGCCTTGTTGCATCGCTTCGATAGAGCCCATACCTCGGTAAGCTTTAAATTTTCTTCCTTCATAAATGATAGTCTCACCTGGTGATTCATCCACACCTGCAAACAAAGAACCCGCCATAATCGAATCTGCTCCAGCAGAAAGTGCTTTTACAATATCGCCAGTAAAACGAATCCCTCCATCAGCAATCATTGGAACACCTGTTCCTTTTAAACCTTCGGCAACCATCATTACTGCGGATAATTGAGGAACTCCAACACCTGCAATAATTCGTGTGGTACATATCGAGCCAGGTCCAATACCAACTTTCACACCATCAGCACCAGCTTCAACCAAAGCAATAGCCGCTTCTTTGGTAGCAATGTTACCAACCACTACTTGTAATGTTGGATATGCTGCTTTTACTTTTTTTAATGTTTCTATTACTCCTTTTGAATGACCATGAGCGGTATCAATAATAATGGCATCAACACCCGATTTATATAAAGCATCAACTCTGTCCATTACATCGCCTGTTACACCAACAGCGGCTGCAACTCTCAATCGACCAAATTCATCTTTACAAGCATTTGGTTTTAATTGAACTTTGGTAATGTCTTTATAGGTAATTAAACCCTTTAGTTTGTTATTTTCATCAACAACTGGTAGCTTTTCAATTTTATATTCTTGAAGTATTTCTCTGGCTTTATCTAGGTCTGTTCCAACTTTTGTGGTAATGATGTTTTCTGAAGTCATTACTTCTGTTATTGGGCGTTTAAAATCTTTCTGAAACCTTAAATCTCTGTTGGTTACAATACCCACCAAACAATTATTCTCATCAACTACAGGAATACCGCCAATTTTGTGTTCTTTCATTAAATTCAATGCATCGCTTACTTTCGAATCAACTGGCATGGTAACAGGGTCTTGAATCATACCACTTTCCGAACGTTTTACTTTCCTTACTTTTTCGGCTTGCTGTTCAATGGTCATGTTTTTGTGCAAAACCCCAATTCCACCTTCCTGAGCAATAGCAATGGCTAATTTAGATTCAGTTACCGTATCCATAGCAGCAGAAACCACCGGGATATTTAATTTTATTTTTTTTGTAAAATATGAACTAACATCAACATCTCTTGGTAAAACTTCAGAGTATGCTGGAACCATTAAAATATCATCGTAGGTTAAACCTTCGCCTATTACTTTGTTAGAAAAATCGAACATAATATTTTTAAAATGAAATTGTGGCGAAAGTACTAAAATTTGTTGATTTTGTGCTGTTAAAAATTGTTAAACAATCTTGAAGCTGGAAGTCCGAAGATAGAAGACCGAGGGTATATGACACATTGCACTCCATTAATATTTCGCTCCTACGGAGCTTTAATAGCTTCTTGTATATAATTTCTACCAATATTAAGCTCCTAACGGAGCAATATACAGCCCTAGAGGGGCATAATCTTGGTAGAAAAAACCCCACAATATTGCCAAGCCCCAGAGGGGCGAAATTCCTATTTTGTACAATTTGTCATACACCCAAGATAGAAATCCGAAGATTTGGGATTTGAAGTTTAAAGTTTTGTAATTTTGAATTTATCATAAACCTCGATCTTCAACCATTAAACTCTTTATGACTTATCCTCAATTCAGAAAATACAAGAACAATCAATCTTATTTTAAAATTATCTCTAAAAATGAGTTTGAAGAGATTAAAAGAGAAAGTAATATTTGGAAAATCTACGTTTTTGAGGCAAAGATTTTACCCGACCGTAATTTTATTTATGATATGACCTTTGATTATCAAAACCATTGGGAAGTTATCGATGAAAATGAATTTGAGAAATTGAAAAAGGAAGCTAAAAAATAGTCCCCCTTAATGCATAATTTTAAACACCAATTCTTTCATTAGTTCTCCGTCACTAGCAGAAACGCTGTTTACTCCTTTCGATTTTAAATCGTATTCACGCAAATATTCAATTACTTTAACAGCTTTTTTTATGGGATAGTTTTTAGCTGCCAACGTATATTCCGAAACAAAAAATGGATTAATTTTTAACTGTGCTGCAATGTTGTTTCTCGATTTGTCAGTGGTATAATGATACGTTAATATGTTGGTAAAAAAACCATATAACAATGATATTACCATTACCAAAGGATGTTCTTTTTCGTTTTTGGCAAAATAATTTACAATTTGGTTAGCTTTAAATACATCTAACGTTCCAACGGCTTTAGTTAATTCAAAACTATTAAAATCCTTACTTATTCCAACATTTTGTTCAACATGCTCAGGCGTAATTGTTGTTCCTGCTGGTACGTTTATTATCAGCTTGTCAATTTCGTTGACCAATTTACTTAAGTTCGTTCCTAAAAAATTTGCCAATAACAAACATGCCTTTGGGGTTATCGAATAATCTTTAACTTTTAAATAGTTGGTAATCCAATCTGGAATTTTATCGTCGTAAAGTTTTTTAGATTCTAAAACAACAGCTTCTTTTTTTATTTTTTTAGTAACTCCTTTTCTGCCGTCTAAGGCTTTGTATTTATAACAAAAAACTAAAATGGTTGATGGTGTTGGTTGTTCTAAATATTGTTCAAGTAAATCCAATTGTTTTTCAAGGTGTTGGGCTTCCTTAACAATTACTACATTATGGTTTGCCATCATGGGATACCGTTTAGCTTCACTAATAACCGAAATCATATCGGTATCTTTACCGTACAAGATGGTTTGATTAAACTCTTTTTCATTAGCATCTAAAACATTTTGTTCAATGTAATCAGCAATTAAATCAATGTAATAAGCCTCTTCCCCGCTTAAAAAGTAAATGGGATGATACACTTTGTTTTTTAAATCGTTGAGTATGGTTTGATGAGCCATTAATCTTCGTAATTGAATTTAAGGTGTTTAACGCTCAAGCCGTGGTCTTTAATTTCTTTTAACGATTGCATACCAATTTCGATATGCTTACGAACAAAGTTGGTGGTGATAACTTGGTCGCTTTTTTCTGTTTTAACGCCATCAGGTATCATGGGTTGATCAGAAACCAACAACAAAGCACCCGTAGGAATTTTATTGGCAAAACCAGTAATAAATAAAGTAGCTGTTTCCATATCTACTGCCATAGCCCTTATTTTTCGAAGGTATTTTTTAAACTCATTATCGTGCTCCCAAACCCTTCGATTGGTGGTGTAAACGGTTCCTGTCCAATAATCCATAGAAAATTCTCTGATAGTGGTAGAAACGGCTCTTTGCAAGGTAAAAGCTGGTAGTGCTGGTACTTCTCTTGGTAAATAATCATCTGATGTTCCATCTCCTCTAATGGCAGCAATAGGTAAAATAAAATCACCTAATTTATTCTTCTTTTTTAACCCCCCACATTTTCCTAAAAACAAACAAGCCTTTGGAGCAACAGCACTTAATAAATCCATAATGGTAGCGGCATTGGCACTCCCCATACTAAAGTTAATGATGGTAATGCCATCAAAAGTTGCATTGGGCATGGCTTTATCTTTACCTTTAATTTCCACCTTATTTATTTCAGCGAAAATCTCCAAATAATTGTTAAAGTTGGTGAGTAAAATGTATTTGCCAAAATCTTCAATAGGCGTTCCTGTATATCTTGGAAGCCAATTTTTTACGATATCTTCTTTGTGTTTCATGTTTTAAAATTATGCGACTAAATTAGCCACTATTTTGATTTATTTGGGAATTTTTGGAATTAGAGATAGGAAATTCACACACTCACACATCTTCACATTTACACATTTACACATCTTCACATTTATTCGTAACTTCGTTTAAAACATTTGTTATGAAATTTAAGTACTTAATTTTAGCATTTTTGATTCCTTTTATTGGATTTGCACAACAAAACAACGAGTTTTTACCCAAAACCATTGTTGTTAAAGTAAAAGAAAACTATCGTTCGGTTTGTTCTCCAAATGAAATAAAAAATGCTCTATTTGAAAAGTATTCTACGGCAATTGGTGTTACAAAAATTGAATTAATTTTTCCTCATCACCAAGCAGAAACCAGAGATAACTTTATTGATTTATCGTTGATTTACCAAATTACTTACTCGGCACAATTAAACGAACAAGAGGTTGCAAAAAAAATGAGTCGATTACCTATTTTGGCTTATGCCGAACCATACATTATTCCTGAACTTGCTTATACTCCAAATGACTCCATTATTTCTGACCCAGTTAAAACTTGGCATTTAATCATGATTAACGCTTTTAGTGCGTGGGACATTACCAAAGGCGATACCACTGTTGTGCTCGGTATAACCGATACTGGTTGGGACAATACACACCCTGACTTGGTAGGAAATGCTAAAAAAAATTACAACGACCCTATTAATGGTGCAGATGATGATGGTGATGGTTACATTGATAATTTTATTGGCTGGGATTTAGGAAACAATGATAATGATGCTCAATTAGAAGGTAGTAACCATGGTACACACGTAAGCGGATTAGCAGCAGCAGCTACCGATAACGGAATTGGTATTGCGAGTATTGGTTTTAATACCAAGTTTATGCCCCTAAAAATTTCTAATTCTGCTGGAATTTTAACTCAAGCTTATCAAGGTGTGGTGTATGCTGCCGACCATGGCTGTTTTATCATTAATTGTTCGTGGGGAAGTACCACTCCCGGTGAGTTTCAAAAAGATGTTATTGATTATGCCATCATCAACAAAGGTTGTTTGGTAGTGGGAGCTTGTGGAAATAATGGTAACGAAGTTTTGTTTTATCCGGCGGCTTACGATGGCGTTTTAACAGTTGCCGCATCCGAAGAAAGCGATTTAAAAAAGAACAATTCAAATTACGGTTATTATGTAGATATTTCTGCTCCGGGTGAAAACATGTGGAGTACTATTGGTGGGGGGAGTTATGGAAATAATGGAGGAACTTCAATGGCTGCTCCAGTAGTTTCTGGTGCTGCAGCTTTGGTAAAAGCCATGAATCCAAGTTATACCAACCAGCAGGTTGCTGCTGTGCTAAGAGCTACCGCTTTTGACATGAATCCGCTCAACCCAACGTATTTTGATAAATTAGGTAATGGAAGATTAGACGTTTCTAATGCATTAACCGCAACCTCTCCACAATTTGTAGAGCTAACTGCCGTTGATGTCAACGACCAAAACGACAACATTTATATCGAAGCAGATACGCTTAGAATAGTAGGAATATTTACCAATTATTTATCAGCAATAAGTGGATTAACCGTTACTTTATCGTCAACTTCTCCTTATGTAACTATTATAGATGCTACCACTTCTTTGCCCAATTTGAATACATTACAAAGCTATACTCATGGAGCCGACCCATTTTTAGTTCAAGTATTAAACGGTGCTCCATTTAACGAACAAGTGTTGTTTAAAGCGGTTATAACCAATGGTTCATACACGGTAAACGAATATTTTAATGTGGTGCTTAATCCCGATTATATTAATGTTGAAGTTAATCAGGTTAAAACCACCATTACCAGCAAAGGGAAAATAGGTTTTAACGATGTAAATAATAGCATTGGTTTAGGTTTTAGCTTTAATGGAGAACAGTTGCTTTATGAATCGGGTTTGATGATTGGAACAAATATAAATCAAGTTTCGGATTGTGTGCGAGGTGCAAGCGGACAAGATTTGGATTTTCAATCATTAATAAATGTTAAGTATAATCCACCTTATGTTTCAGCATTGGATTTGATAGGTAAAATGGATGATGCAACGTATGCTTTATCTTTGAACGTTAGTA
The DNA here is from genome assembly GCA_964371285.1 of uncultured Vicingus sp. Taxonomy (GTDB): domain Bacteria; phylum Bacteroidota; class Bacteroidia; order Flavobacteriales_E; family Vicingaceae; genus Vicingus. Next base: position 56,963 of record CAYJMI010000007.1, read on the forward strand.
TTGAACAAACTTCTTATGCTTTTGCTACAACTCCAAACGATAAATTTGTAATTGTTCAGTATTTATTAAAAAATGAGGGATTAGCCACTATAAACGACTTGTATTTAGGTTTGTTTGCCGATTGGGATATTCAAAACTATGCGTTAAATACATCGGGTTTTGATGCCTCTAGAAAAATGGGGTTTGCTCGCTCGTTAGAAGCCGATTCGTTGTATGCTGCCATTAAATTATTAACCAACGGAACTTTTGTCAACTACTCGCTCGATAATGTTTCGGGTGGTGCCGGAGGTGTTGATATTTCGAACGGATTTACTACTGACGAAAAATACACCACTTTATCAACCAATAAAGCAAGTGCAGGATTACCATCAGGGCAAGATGTGGCTCATGTGGTGTCTTCGGGTAATTTTACGTTGAATGCAGGTGATAGCGTAATTGTAGCATTTGCCATTATTGCAGGAAATGGATTAGCCGACATACAAACCAGCGCCGATGCAGCTCAAGACATTTATGATAACCCAATTGGTGTAAATGAATTGGAAGAAGAAGATTATTTTAGTATTTACCCAAATCCAACAACAGGATGGTTAACCATTAAAACCAATGCTACTTTTAATCAAATTGTAATTAAAAATGTGTTGGGAGAAGTTTTGCTAACCACAACTGCAACTCAACTTAATTTATCGAATTGGGCTAACGGCGTTTATTTTGTAGAAGTATTTTCTAATGAAACTAATTATATTAAAAAAGTAGTGTTGAGTAGGTAACTCTTACTCCACCTCATAATCTAATTTTACAGTAATAGTAGCCGTTTTTCGTTTTGAGGAGGTGTTAAACGAGCCGCCCCACGAATATTCTTCTGAGGAGTTTTGGGCAACAATTTGAAAAACACCCATGTTGGCATTTTTTAATTTACCCAACTCACCACCTGCATTTTCTGCAATTTTTTCAGCTCTAACGTTGGCGTCTTTGGTGGCTTCTGCTATCATTTCAATTTTTAGTTTCGATAGTTTGGTGTAATAATATTGTGGTTGGTTGGAGTAGAATTCAATTCCAGAGTTAATCAATTCGGTAACTTCTCTCGAAATACCTTCAATTTTATCTACCTCACTCGATTCTATTTGAACGTTTTGAGAAAGTCTATACCCTGTAAAAACTGAACTTTGACGGTTTCCATAATTGTCAAAAGTTTGGTCAAATTCTTTGTTAATATCCACAGCAGAAAAAATAATCTGATTGTCTTTAATCCCTTTCGAAATCAAGTAGTTTTTAATGCTTTCTCTATCTTTATCGAGTTCGGCATAAGCATCTTTAAGTATCATGCTTTTTTTAATAAATCCTCCACTCCAAACAATTAAATCAGAAAGAAAATCTTTTTCTCCTAAACCTGTAACGCTTATGGTATTGTTTTTCTGATTTCTGTCTTTATAAGCACCTGATAAAACGAATGCAGTAATTACAATGGCTAAACCAATGATGATGCTGTTAAAAATGGCTTTCATATGTAGATATTTATTGTTTTTTATATGTCATATGGAATACGCCAGTTTATCTTCATCACATTTTGTGTGCTTCGGCACGTGGCTATTTCAGTAAGAATAATTTTAAACAATAAAAGTAATAATTATTGTTCTAAAATGGCAAGTAACTCCGATAATTCTTCTTTTTTGTCAAGATACCCGAGATTATCGTAAGTATAAATCAAGTGTTGAATTAAACGTTTGATGATGGTTTTATTGTTGCAAGGAATGTAGAATTCTTTTTTAGGTTCTGTTTTTAATTGTTCTAAAAACTTATCAATGTCTTTCTTGAAAAATACCGAACCTTTATTAAATATATTCAAGTAAAACAGCACGTCGTTTAGCTTTTCGGCATAAGCTAAAATAAAGTGTGCAGGAACATTTACGCCATAAACAGGAATATTTAATCGCTTGCAAACCGCTAGATAAATAATGCCCAAAGTAATTGGGTTTCCTCTTTTGGTTTCTATTACATTATTGATGTAAGAGTTTTGAGGTGAATTGATATTTTTGGTGTTGCCGTTAAAATCGTGCAATTCGAAAATAATCTTATTCACTACTTTTATTTTTTCTAAAGCCGTTAAATTATCGGTAAGT
>CAYJMI010000007.1:59089-62374 GCA_964371285.1 uncultured Vicingus sp.
GTTCTAGCCAAACTTCTTGTGTTAGTTTGTCGATATAATCGGTAACTACTTTCGAATTCAAATCGGGATATTGGTATTTAGCTATAATAAGAGCCCCATCTAAAAGCTTTTTATCGGCCGAATTATTCCACAATTCTAGCCCATTTTTAATGCTCGAAAATTGCAAAAAATGAATAATATTTTCAATTCGTTGTTGAAGAAGTTGGTCGAAAGTGGTTTCCCAAGCATTTTCTAAATGTGGAATAACATCATCACCGTACGAAATTATTTTTGATTTAATTTCGTTATAGATGTTGTCATCCGGGTCATCAAGCAAACTAATGAGTGCTTTTAATTCATGTTGAATCATGCCCAAATATAGGAGGATAATGAATTGGAAATGAATAAGGAAAAACGGAGTTATTAACGCTACTGTGTTAACTTTTGTAGCACTAAATCAATCAACTTATCCATTGCTGGACGGTAATCTTTGGTAAATGATTTGTTGTATCGGTTAGCCACAACTACACAAACGGTTGTTGCACGATGTCCCATAAGCCTTGCCAAACCATAAATTGCAGAGGTTTCCATTTCAAAATTATTGATTTTTAAACCATTAAAATTAAACTCGTGAAGTTTATCGTTTAACAAAGGTTCTTTTAGTTTTAAACGCAACTCCCTGCCTTGTGGACCAAAAAAACCACAAGCTGTTGCCGTAATTCCCGAATGGCAGTCCTTGGCAAATAGTTGATGCAATTGGCTATCTCCTTTAACTATGTATGGTTGGTTAAGTTGTTTTGAATAATTTGTTTGGGTATAAAACTCATTTAATATGGCTTCTTCTTCGGGCGTATAAACCATTTCATAAAAATTCATCAAACCATCTAAACCCAAAGCATATTCCGAAACTACAAAATCATTAACATTAATGTGTTCTTGCAATGCTCCACATGTTCCAATTCTAACAATATTTAATGAAGTTAATTTATTTTTAACAATTTTTTCATTCAAATCGATATTCACTAAAGCATCTAATTCGTTTAAAACAATATCAATATTATCCGTTCCAATACCTGTTCCTATCACAGAAATACGCTTGTTATTAAAGTTACCAGTATGAGTAACAAACTCTCGGTTTTCAATAACATGTTCGATTTTTGAAAATTTTGATGAAATCGCTTTTACCCGGTTGGGGTCACCAACCACTATTATATCATTTGCGATTTGATGGGGTTGTAATTTTAAATGATAAATACTTTTATCGCTATTTAAAATAAGTTCTGAATCAGCAATTCTTTTCATAGGAAAATGTAAATTTGAAAATCTTTTTTTCAAAAATAACCAAATGTTAGCGAACAAAAACAAAATATTAGTACCGATTGACTTTTCGGAGCAATCGTTAATTGCATTATCACAATCGTATAATTTGGCAAAAAAGATAAAGGCAGAAGTTATTTTACTTTATGTGGTTGAAGATGTTAATCCCATGGTAAAAATGTTTATTAAAGGATTAGATGAGATTAAGAGTGCTGTTGGTTCAAATTTAAAAAATTTGGCTGAAGACAAACAAAAAGAAACTGGTTTATCCATTTCTACTTTGGTTGAAGAAGGTAAAATTTATGCAAAAATAAACGAGGTTGCAGAAAGAATTCAAGCCACATTTATTGTAATGGGTACCAAAGGAAATGAACACTCAAAATTTATAGGTAGCAATGCTTTAAAAGTAGTAAAAACTGCTCCATGCCCTGTAATTACCATAAAAGGAAAAGAACACAACAAAGGTTGTAGTAAAATTGTTTTACCCCTTGATCTAACTAAAGAAACCAGCGATAAAGTAAATAAAGCCATAGCATTTGCAAAAATTTTTAAAGCTGAAATTTATGCCGTTTCTGTTTTAATGACAGGAAAAGAAGATGTAGTAAATAAATTAAAAGACCAATTAATTTTAGTGAAAAAACACATCGAGAAAAACGAAATAAAATGTACCGCTGAAATGGTTAAAATCCTTAAAAAAGAAGACAAACTAAGTCATGCCGTTACTTCGTATGCTAGAAAAAATAATGCTGATTTAATTATGATAATGACACAACAAGAAACAGAGATTAAAGCATTTTTTATTGGTTCAAATGCCCGAGAAGTAATCAATAATTCTGAAATTCCTGTTTTAAGCATACAACCTTCTGTAAAAGATAGGATTGAAATTTTTTAACAATCAAGTTAAATTTGATAAAAAAGTCTAATTTAGATTTTTTTTTATACCATTGAAAACCAAATGATGAAAATTATTACCCTTAAGATTCTAGTATTTTCTTTACTTCTATTTTTAACATCGTGCTTAAAAACTGAATTCGAAAGTTTTGAGCCAAAGTCTGGTTCAGCCGATTTTTCTAATTATGTAGCTGTTGGTAATTCCTTAACTCAAGGATATCAAGATGGAGGCTTACACAATGAACGTGGACAACAAGACAATTCTTATCCTGCCATTATTGCTGGTCAAATGAAATTAGCGAACCCTAGTTTAAATTTTGTTCAACCAACCATTTCTGGGCAAGGAGCTGCATACATGCATTTGGCTTATAGAAATGGAGAAATTAAAGTTATTAAAGCTTACGATGAAGATTTAACCGATAATGATCCAGAAGCTATTCATAATGATATTGCATGGGAAACTTGGGGTGATACTACTAGAAAATACAACAACTTAGGTGTTTCTGGAATTAAGCTGGTAAATTGTCTTTCAGGAGGAAAAAATACTACTATTAACTTTAACCTTTTACAAAATTCATTAAACCCCAACGGGCGATTTTTAAATTTTGGTAGTGATGCAAGTCCTGTTACTTATTTAGACCATATTAAAGCAAGTAAAGCTACTTTTTTTACCAATTGGTTGGGGAACAATGATGTGTTGGGTTGGTCAACTGCTGGTGGAGATGATGAACCAGTAATAAATTCTATTGGAATTTCTGTGCCAGGTCTATTTTTATCTCAATTATCCGACCTTGATGAATTTAGAATTAAGTACGATTCTGTGTTAGCTGCTTTTAAAAACATGGGAGCACAAGGTGTTTGTGCCACTTTGCCGGATGTTACCTCTATTCCCTATTTTAATACCGTTACTTTAGAAGCGATAGGAAAAGATGTTTGGATTAAAGAAGGAGCTGATACCACCATAATAAGAAAAGCTACCATTAACGATTTATTGTTACTTACCGCATCCGATCAAATGGCTAAAGGAATAGGGTTTACACAATCAAACCCACTACCCCACACCGTTGTTTTAGATGTAAATGAAATTGCTATTGTTCA
>CAYJMI010000008.1:0-51341 GCA_964371285.1 uncultured Vicingus sp.
CCTCTGTGCCCAATAATACCTCCAGCCTTTGCCAATCTTACCACTTGCATTTTATTGTTAATTCCAGTAGAGTATATTTTAGCCTTTCCTTCCTGAATAAAATACAAGCCCATTACAGGATTATTTTCATATACAATATGTTGCCCTTCTTTATAGTAGGCCATTTGATTATGCTCTTCAAGTTGTTTAATCCACGCAGAATTTGCGTTTTGTTTAATTAAACAACTTGCAGTTCGGCATTCGGTACATTTAGTAAATATTTTTCTCATAAACTTAAGGAAAGAGTTCAAATGTATAAAAAATTATATATCAAATCAAGTTAAAAAAATGGTTTCTTTACACGGAATACCGTTCTCACGACAATAAAAACGTGTTTCATTGGCTAATCAATATTGTATGATATATGTCATTTTATTAAAGACTAATCTATTCTTACCTTTGGAGAAAAAAAACAAAATGAAAGAGTTAGAGCCAAACACTATTGAAAGTAGTGAATTAGTAGAACAAACCTTTAATTTTTGGTTTACTGATAACGAGCATATTCGTTCCCCATTTCCTGAATATATTCGTCCAATTTTAGAAGAAAAAGCAGTTGATTTATTTTTTAAATGGGTTTCTGGACTTAATCCAAAAGCCAAAGATGAGATGAATGACGAAATGGTAGCAGAAAAGTTTGAAGAAATTATTTTTGAAACTGCTAGCCATTTAGTAAAAACTGACGACGAAAAAATTACCATTCAATATCCATTTTTACCACGTTTAGACGATGAAATCTCAGCCAACGAAAATCTTGATTTAAAAAGTAAAATAATCGATAGAGCTTTATTAAAAGAAGGGGATGATTCGTTTTTAAAAGTAAAAGCTGAAGAATTGGCGTCTAAAAAAGTTTGGGAAACTAAATTTGAACTCCCTCTTTAATTGTGCTCAATATCATTTTTATAATATAACGTATCTAAAGGCAATCCATTTTTATATTTGATAAATAAGCCGTCGAGTTTATCGTTTAAGTAAAAGCTTTTATTTAAGGTGTCGCCATTTTTATCAAAGGTTAACCACAGTCCCTCTCTACTTCCCATATTAAATGAGCCTTCTAATTTTTTAGCACCATTAGCATAAAACCACGTCCACTTTCCGTGATTTTTACCATTTTTGATATTGCCTGTTTGCATTAATTTTCCTTCCTTATCAAAGGTATCGTTTTTCCGTTTTCCCGAAAATGAATAGGCAGCCCACAGTATAATGAGTATTCCTATAATTAATTTATGTTTGCTGTTGTACTTAAACATGGGGTTTATAATACCTCAAAATTATTAAAATGTATTAATATAGTTGAATTATTATTTTATATTGATAATTTATATTAATTCAATACTTTATTCTGAATAATAAATATATAAATATGTTTTATATCATATTTATTAAAATATAAGAATATGTGAAACTTTTTATTTTTAAATAAAGTAAAATACAACCAAGAGCTCCCAAACTAGTTTAAATTTTAGTTCAAAAAAAATGAAATAACCCTTATTCAAGGTACTGGAGAATTATTGTCAAATAACTAAAACATACCACCATGAAAACTTTAACCACATACCTAACCATTACACTGTTAATCGTTAGCACCACCATATCAAATGCTTTTAATCCAAATTTACCAAAAGGAATTGTATATCAACTGTCATTAAACAGTAATGATTTACAAAAATCACAACAAGTTATTAATGAATATCCTTATTTAACAAGAATTATTAAAGAAAATTCATCTGTTTATATTTTTGGAAATTACAGAAGTTTCTCTTCTATTGATTCTGTAAAAACATTACTAGAAAAAGAAGGTTGTACAAAAATTGAAGTGATTGCTTACAAAGATCAAAATGAAATTTCGGTTGCAGAAGCAATTTCTATCAACTATAAAACCGAAATGCTTACCAATGAAGCTACCGAAGAACGAAATGGTTTGAAAAAAATATCTACCCGCGAAGTAAATTATTTATTAGACATTCAAAAATCGGGTTTAAAACATTATTACGCTTTGGCTATTCCAGTTAAATCAACCGACATAGTAGATAAATTATTGGAGCAAATTGGTAACGAACAAGTTATTGAAATAAGTACCGATAACGACATCTATTCAATTGGTCGCTTCGAAAAATTTGAAGAGGTGCTAAAAGCTCGTCAGAAATTTATTGGTGGTGATATTAAAGATGTATTTATTATGGCTCAGGTAACAGATGAAAAAATAGAAATGGACGACATGAATAACTTTGCAACAATTATTCAAAATATGGTAATTGATTTAGCTGATAATTAGAAGACAACAACCTGTTAAAGTTATACTTAACTTTGCTACATGCAAAGAAAACATGAGCTAACCGATTGGTTGCCAACTACCAAAAAAGAAGTTGAGCTGCGTGGGTGGGATAACTTAGACATCATACTGATTAGTGGTGATGCTTATGTTGACCATCCTGCTTTTGGTGCTGCTGTTATTGGTAGAATTGTTGAAAGCATGGGTCTTAAAATTGCCATTATTCCCCAGCCCAATTGGAAAGACGATTTAAGAGATTTTAAAAAACTGGGCAAACCTAATTTGTTTTTTGGTGTAACTGGTGGCTGTATGGATCCGATGATTAATCACTATACAGCAAATAAACGATTGCGTTCTGATGATGCTTATACTCCAGGAGGACAAACAGGGTTTCGACCAGATTATGCAACCACAATATATTCGAATATTTTAAAAGAAATTTATCCCGATGTTCCCATTGTTATTGGTGGAATAGAAGCTTCATTACGAAGAGTAACCCATTACGATTATTGGAGCGACCAATTAAAACCCTCCATTTTACTAGATTCTAAAGCCGACATGTTGGTTTACGGTATGGGCGAACAAGCACTTCGGGAAATAATTATTTTACTTAAAAAAGGTGTTCCTTTCGAATCGTTAAAAACAATAAAACAAACGGCTTTTTTACTGGGTAAAGATGAATCACTTCCAAAAAATAAAAACTGGGAGGATAAAAAACTAAACTCTCACGAAGTATGTTTGAAGGACAAAAAAATGTACGCTTCAAATTTTAAACATGTTGAGCAGGAATCCAACAAGCTTTTTGCAGACCGTTTAATTCAAGAAATTGGTGATAAAACCTTGGTAATTAACCCTCCTTTCCATACAATGACCGAGGATGAAATTGATGCTTCGTTTGATTTACCCTATACAAGATTACCACACCCAAAATACGAAAAACGGGGCGTTATTCCTGCATTTGAAATGATAAAATTTTCTATCAACATGCATCGTGGCTGTTTTGGAGGATGCAGTTTTTGTACCATTTCGGCACATCAAGGCAAATTTATTGCAAGTCGCTCTCAAGAGTCTATTTTAAAGGAAGTGGACAAGGTAACTCAAATGCCCGATTTTAAAGGTTACATCAGCGACTTAGGAGGTCCTTCTGCCAACATGTACAAAATGAAAGGAAAAATTCAATCGATATGCGATAAATGTATCAGCCCTTCGTGTATAAACCCTGTTATTTGCCATAATTTAGACACTACCCACAAACCGCTAACAGATATTTATAAAGCTGCCGATGCTCATCCGAAAGTCAAAAAGGCATTTATTGGGAGTGGAATACGATATGATTTATTAGTCCCAGAATTTAATAAAACTGCCGACAAAAAAGATTTAGAAGAATATACCGAACAAGTGATTAAAAACCATGTTTCGGGCAGGTTAAAAGTTGCTCCGGAACATACTTCTGATACAGTATTAAAGATAATGCGTAAACCTTCTTTTTCAAATTTTCATTTGTTCAAAAAAACGTTTGACAGGATTAATAAAAAGTATAATCTAAATCAAAAACTCATTCCTTATTTTATTTCAAGCCATCCAGCTTGCCAATTGGAAGACATGGCAAATTTAGCCGCAGAAACTAAAGACTTAGGATTTCAATTGGAACAAGTACAGGATTTCACTCCAACTCCAATGACAGTTGCAACTGTAATTTATTATTCAGGGTTTCACCCATATACCTTAAAGCCTGTTTACACACCCAAATCTAAAGAAGAAAAAGCCAATCAACACCGTTTCTTTTTTTGGTACAAGAAAGAAAATCAAGGGTGGATAAAAAGTACACTTCTCAAGGTAGGTAAGCCTGAATTATTGAAAAAATTGTTACCTTTTAGCCAAATAAATAACGCCACGAAAAATATGGAGGTTAACCAAAAGCCTAAATTTGAACCTCATCATAAAAAATATCAACACAGAAAAAATAATTGAAAAATGACAAAAATTAAAACTTGGATTAAACTTGGTGATTTATTTATTGACGAAGAAAATATTCGTTCCATTCGAAAAATTGGAAATAACACCATTATTGAAAAAATACAAGGGCAAAATATAATGGTTGAAATGGATTATTCTAAAGTTAAAAAATTAGTTAAAGCTCTTTAGTTTCTAGAAGCCCCCCTTAATCCCCCGAAGGGGGAAATACTAACGCTCGGAGCCTTGTTGCTGGTTATTGGTTACTCACTAATTATATTCTCGTAAAACTTGTCCCGACCTTTCGGGAGACACAAAGACGCTAAGATTTTTTTTCTATTGATTATTACCTATTACTGGTTACTGGTTTCGCTCCTCTACATAGCCCCTCCTTCGGAGGGGTTGGGGAGGCTTCTTCAATTAATTGTATGCTGGACAAGCATGTTGTTTAATGCTACTTCCTTCTCCAATTCCACCTCCACCACATTTACTAAAGCTAATCATGAGTTCGTGAGTGTAATTGCCATAAATTTTATTTAACGGAAAATCAAAAGCATAACCAATAGCGATGGATTCAAATATTCTTAATTTTAATTGAGCGTTTACCGCTTCTCCAACTCTGTAACCCAATCCAAATCCAATGTTATTTTGATAATCAAAATGTATATTCAAATCTAAAGCAGGAGGTCCCATTACATCAGCTTTTAATAAAAATGATTTAAAAAAAGTCCACTTTCCTGCAGGAGATTTATGTCCCCAACCTAAATAATACTGGTTAATTTGTTTGTTTTCATCGCCACCCAATCCTGTTTTTTTAAAATACAATTGATTGATAGAAAAACTATAATACACCTTACTGTTATAAATTAATAACCCTGGCATAATATCAGGGTATTTTAGATTAGAGCCAGAAGCATTGGCTAAAACGGGATCAGGATTGTTTGGTGTAAAAGCTGTATTTATTGCGTATTGCTGAATACCTGCAAAAACCCCAATAGCACCTGTAAATTTTCCTGATAATTTTTTATGATAAGCATAGCCCAACTTAACGTAAGTTCGTGTGGTGATATGAATTTCATCTTGTTCAACATATAAACCAATACCATGTTTTCCGTTTTGGTGAAAATTTTTTGCTTTAAATGTATGTTGAATACTGGCAAAAGAACTTCGTGGAGCACCTTTAAATCCCATCCACTGTAATCTTGAACCTGCTTTAAATTCTAAACACTTTGTGGTACCAATAAATGCAGGGTTATACCCTAAATTATTGAATGAGTATTGTGTGTAATGAACAGATTGTTGAGAAAACAAGCTTCCGCAAACCACAGTAAATAATATTACCAAGACATTTTTCATCTATCTTAAAATCGAAACAGGACCTTTAAATACTTGTTTTTCTTGTTTCTCAAATTCTAATTCAATTACATAATAATATGTTGAAACAGGTATGTTTGTTCCAATATATTTTGCATCCCAACCATCAGCATTATCATATCCTTCTTTATAATAGACACGTTGCCCCCATCTGTCAAAAATAAATACTTTGTTTTTTGGATAAAACTCAATTTTATGAATTTTCCACGTGTCATTATAACCGTCTTCATTTGGTGTAAATACTTCCTCAGGAATAATTGGTGGACATTCTATTGGCACAATATGAACCCACGAAGTATCTTTGCAGTTTTCAGAATCGGTAATTATTAAAGGATAACTACTAACTGGCACATCGGTAAAATAATCCGTTCCAGAAAGTTCACCTTCATTGGTGTGTAAAACATAACTATATGGAGGAGTTCCTCCATTAATATTGGTAATTAAAACGTCGGCAACAGGTTGATTACATTCTTTAATGATAACATTATATGAAGCCTCAAGGATAATGGAATTAATATAATAACTGGTATAGGCAGAGTCTAAAGCACAACCACTATTCGAAATCATTATTAACTCTACAAAAGCACCATTAGCAGCTGTAGAAAATGTTGATGAAGTACTAAGCGTATCTCCATTTACCATCCAATAATAACTAGGGTTTGTTCCACCATTTGTGGGAGTTGATGTAAAATTTATGGTGGTGTTTTTACAGGTTGCTCCAGATGGGTCTGGAGTTATAGAAACTCCAACGGGGCATTGTGCGAAAAGCAATGCTTGAACGAAGGAAAAAATAAAAAAAAGAGTTCCTTTTTTTTTCATTCGGCTAATTTACAATTTAATTTTTTTATAATTTAGTTAGGGTTAAAATTGCCAAAACAACAGTTAAAACCATTTTTTCACTTTAAAATATACCAACATGGATATAACTAATAGTGCCATAACGCTTAATGCAATTGGGTAACCCCATTGATGCGTTAATTCTGGCATATATTGAAAGTTCATTCCATAAACACCAGCAATAAAAGTTATTGGAATAAAAATGGTTGAAATAACGGTTAAAACTTTCATTACTTCATTTAATTTATTACTCATCGATGTCATGTACAAGTCCATTAAACTTGAAGTTAAATCCCTAAAAGTTTCGATACTATCAATAATATGAATACAATGGTCATAAACATCATTAAAGTAAGTAAGATTTTCTGGTTCAATTAATCCTTTATTTTCTTTGGTGATTTTTGCAATGGCTTCTCTTAATGGGTAAACCGATTTTCTTAAGAAAATCAAATCTCTTTTAAGTTTTTGAATTTCTTTGTAATGTTTTTTTGTTGGATTTTCTTCCAAACTATCTTCCAATAGTTCAATTTTATCTCCAATGTGTTCAAGCGTGTAATAATAGCCATCAACAATAGTGTCAACTATCCTGTAAAAGAGATAATCTACGTGCTTTGAACGGAGTCTGGACTCCTTATCGTTTAATCGTTCTCGTAATGCATTAAAAATATCGCCTTCTTTTTCTTGAAAAGAAAGTATGTAATTTTTACCTAAAATTATACTTACTTGTTCAAATTGATAATTCTCTTTGTTCTCAGAAAGTGAAAACATTTTTACGATAAAAAATAAATAATCATCAAAAAGCTCACACTTTGGACGATGTTCTGTATTTAGCACATCCTCTAGGGCAAGAGCATGTATGTTAAAATGATTTCCTATTGATTTGATGTGGTCAACATTATGTAACCCTATTAAGTTAATCCAGTTTTCGCCAGTATTTACAATCGATTTTAATAAATTATTAGCATTATCGGAGCTTGTATAGTTTAATTTTTTGTCAGAATAACTAATTAATTCGATTTCCTTATTCTGAGAATATATTTCTCCGTGGTATTCTAAATTACCTGGAGCCATTCCTTTTTTTACAAACGATTTATTTTTATGTGCTTTTTTCATCACTATTTATTTTTTAGTAAATCACTTTTATAAACAATAGTTCTATAAGGGAATGGAATTTCAATTCCATTTTTTTCAAACGCTTCTTTTACTGATTTTAACAAATCGCATTTTAAAACAAATGCGGTATCATTTCCTAAGCACCACACATAGGCTTTAAGTTGAACCGAAAATTCATCTAAACTTACAACTCTTACTAGTACTTTAGGTTCTCCAGCTTTAATTTCCTTTTTTGTTCGATAATCTATTAAATAAGGGTGTTTTTCTGCTTCTTGTTGAATAATTTCAATAGCCTTATCAATATTTGAATCGTAACTTATTCCAAAAACAATAGGTTGACGAATTTTTTCATCAATAATGTCGCTGTTTACAATTACATCTTCACTAATAATACTATTAGGAACAATAATCCTCCGGTTTTCATAATTTTTTATTGCTGTATGTCGCAAGGTAATTTCTTCAACTACTCCTTTATGGGTTAAAAATTCAATGGTATCGCCTACCCGAAAAGGTTTAAATATTAAGATAAAAATACCACTTACAATATTTGAAAAAGCCTTTTGAGCCGCAAATCCTAATATTGCAGCAAAAACACCTGCTCCTGCAAATAATGCTGTGCCTAAAGACTTAAAAAATGGAATTTTAGAAAAAATGAAAAAAAGTGCAATGGAAAAAATAATAAAGCTTAAAGAATTTTTTAAAAATGAATAATTGGTCGGATCAACTTTAATTCGTTCTGAATATCTATTTATTGCCACGTGAGCAATTTTTCGAAGTACAAATGAAAATATAAAAGCAACGGCAAATGTGCTAAGAATTAAAATTCCATATCGTAGGTAAGAAAAACTATAATTTGAAAGAAAATCTTCTACTTTATGCATGAAATAATTTTTTAGTAAAGGTATCAAGTTTTAATCAAACATGTGTTATTTTCAAATAATTGCTATAAACCTGCTATATTTTTCGATAAAACACATGATTTTTAATGTTTTATTTTTTTTGAAAAAAAAGTTTTTTATTTTAATATAAAATTTATATTTGACACCATTATCAAGAAGGAATAAATGAAAAAATTAGTTATAAAATATTCAAAGCTTTCTGTCGAGCTAAAAAAGGCTGTACGCCAGAAATTAGAGGATGAAGATGTCAAGTTTTTTAATTTTCCTTACCAAGGAAATATTGAAGAAGGTTTTTTATTTGAAACAGAAGGCGACGAAGTGAATTATTTGGTTATCCTTGATACCGAGAAAAAAACTAAATACAAACCTAGTGATGACGAAGAGGATGACGAAGAGGATGAGGATTTTGATGATGTAGCAGCTATTGAAGAAGATTTAAAAGGTGTTGAAGCTGACGTAGATGAGTTTAAAGTTGATGATGTAGATGACGATGTTGATGATGTTAACGATGCTGATGATTTTGATGATGATGAAGATGTTGATGATGTCGCAGATGAAGAATTTGATGATGACGACGAAAAATAATAAATAAAAAAAACGCCACGCTATCAGCGTGGCGTTTTTTTTATTCCAAGTGCCTCGTTATTTTACCACTTCAAATCCATTTTCTTGCCAAGAAGAGATGCCTCCATCTAAGTTGTAAACTTTGGCAAACCCTTTTTCTTTGAGTACATCTGCTGCACCAGCACTTCTTCCACCACTTCTACAATATACATAAACTGGAATGTTTTTGTCTAAAGCTTCAACTTCTTGCTCAAAAGTATCGCCTTTGTAATTTATTTTTGTAGCATCTTTTAACGTTCCTTCAACCCATTCTTCGGGTGTTCTAACATCTAAAATAGTTCCTGGTTGAGAAACTATTAAATCACTAAAAGATTTGGCATCAATAGTTACTATTACATCAGTATTAGCCATTGCTGTTTCTGGAGAAGTGTTTTGACTATTTCCACATGATACAGTAAACATTGACACGACTACTGTTGAAATTAAAATTAGTTTTTTACTCATAGTTTTAATTTTTAGATTATTGTTTTCGTGAGACTTCGTATTCATTTTTTTAAGTGTTTTGGTTTATAATTTGGACGATTTGATTAGCTTGAACAACACCTGATTGCTTCCAGAGTTGTTTTCCTTTTTTGAATAATATTAAAGTAGGAACACTTCTTACTTGGTAGTATGCTGCTGCTTGAGGATTTTTATCCACGTCAATTTTTAGCACTTTCGCTTTACCTTTTAGTTGACTTTTTACATCTTCTAATATTGGGCTCATCATTTTACATGGTCCACACCATGTAGCATAAAAATCGACTAATACTGGAGTTTCTCCTTTTATGAGATCTGTAAATTTTGACATTTTATTATTGTTTAAATGTAATACTCAACATCCCTCTAAAATCGCCCTCTTTAAAACCGATTGCGTTATCTTTTGGATAAAACTTTTTAATTGTTTCATAATGCTCTGGCAATAAAGTTTCTCCAACAATTCCATGACAACTCAAACATAATCCTTTAGTAGGAATCGGTGCGTAAAAGACATTATTCTGTTGCTCATTTTTGGCAATCATCGGTTTCATGTTTTCTACCATACCCAATGCTAAATAGTCGTCTATAATATGTTGCTCTTGAGCAGTGGGTTCATTGGTTAAATTTCGTGGTTTGTGGCTAACTCTTTTTATGGTAACATTATAATAATCAGACAAAGAATCGGTTAGCGGCATAGCTTTAACATTACAAAATTTAATCGTATTTTCTACTCCTCCTTCAGCCATGGCATTTTTTAAATTTGTACTTAAAACATTAAAAGTTGCCTCTGCAATTTGTTTACCTTCCATCAAATAGTCGCTCTCTGTTTTAGCAATAACTTTAATTTTTTCTTCAACCACTTTTTTTTCTGAAGTATTACAAGCAAATAAAAATACCAAAGGGATAAAATACAATAGTTTAGTTTTCATTTGTTTTATTTTTAGTTCGTTTAAATAATAAATCGCTTACTAACCAACCCATTACAGCACCATAAATTGTTGTTCGATACCAAACGGATGTTATTGCACACGAGCCAGACTCACAACCTACAAAATACCAATAACAATAGCCAGCAATAGCTCCGATTAATAATAACAGAAAGTTTTTTTTATGATGTAATATCCAGTCCTTCATCTTATGCAAAATTATTCCACGGACCACCATTATAGGCTTCTGTTATTCCTGCTCCTTTTAAAATTGAAGTTGCTTGTCCGCTTCTCATTCCAGATCTACAACAAAGTACTACGGGTTTTTTAAGCTGTTTAATTTTTTCGATTTTTGTACTTATTTTATCTAACGGAATGTTGGTAGAACCTTTTGCATTCCCTGATGAAAATTCTGCTGGAGTTCTCACGTCAATTAATACTGCTCCGTTTTTCAGCAATTCATGGCAATCTACTTTTGGACCTAGTCCAAATAATTTTCTTAAAAAACTCATTTTTTATTCATTTAATTTGTTTTATCACTATAATTTTTGGAAGAATAAATCACCCCTCTATAACCCAAATCTGCACCGCAGATTTTCCTCTTAATCTCAAATCCTCAAGGGGAGAAACTCCTCTCCGTCAGCTGACGGAAGGTCGGGAGGGGCTTTACCCTTTTTTCATGGCGACCATGTTCCAGCCACCACCATTGTGTACATCTTCAACTCCATTTTGAGCCAAAAAGCTGGTCGCCTGACCACTTCTATTTCCAGAAGCACAACACAATACCAATGGTTTTTTCATGGTTTTAAATTCGTTAATTCTTTCGGGTACTTGTCCTAATGGAATATTTATTGAACCTTCTACTTTTCCTGCTTGAAATTCGTAAGGCTCTCTGACATCTACTATAGTAGCTTCGTTTAAATTTACATTTTCGTAACTCATTTTTTTTTGTTTTTAGTTATTAATTAAAGCGTTGATGGACAAACATAAGCTGTCCTTTTTAAATTGGTGTTATTAAAGATGGCATTGACACCTCCTGCCACATCTATTATGTTTTTGTAGCCTTCTTTTCGAAGAATTGAAGTAGCTATCATTGAACGGTAACCACCTGCACAATGCAAGTATTTGGTTTCGGTTTTATCTAATTTATTTAACCAGTTATTGATGTCGTCTAATGGAAAAGATTCTGCTTGCTCCAATCTTTCTGATAAAAATTCTGTTGGTTTTCGAACATCAATAATCCTCACTTCTTTTTCTAAAACAATTTGTTCTAGTTCTTTTGCTGAGATTGAAGTAATGGTATCCAATTTTTTGTTGGCAGTTGACCAAGTTGCTATTCCACCTTTTAAATACCCAACACAATTGTCGTAACCCACTCTAGCCAAACGTAAAACTGATTCTTCCTCTTTTCCTTCATCGGTAACCAATAAAATCTTTTGGTTTAAGTTGGTAATCAAAGCTCCAACCCATACCGCAAATTGTCCGTGTATTCCAATAAAAATGGAAGATGGAATAAAACCATCTTTGAAATCATTTTGTTTTCTTGTATCAATGATAATAGCGTCTTTCATTTCGTTTTCAAACTCATCAATAGTCATTGGGTTTAAACCTGCTTTCATTACGTCGTCAATACTTTTGTAACCACTTTTATTCATCATGGCATTTTTAGCAAAATATTGAGGTGGAGGCAAAATACCATGTAACAGTTCTTTGATGAATTCTTCTTTGGTCATGTCAGCTCTAAGTGCATAATTAGTTTGTTTTTGGTCGCCTATGGTTCCAATAGTTTCTTTACTCATGTTTTTACCACATGCCGAACCTGCTCCATGACCAGGATAAACAATTACTTCATCAGCCAAAGGCATTATTTTATTGCGTAACGAATCAAACAACATACCCGCTAAATCTTTTTCGGTTACATCCGATTTTATGGCTAAATCTGGTCTTCCCACATCTCCTAAAAATAAGGTGTCGCCAGAAAATATAGCGTGGGCTCCACCATACTCATCAATTAACAAATAGGTTGACGATTCTGGTGTATGACCCGGTGTGTGCAACAATTTTATTTTTATATCGCCAATTTTAAATTCTTCGTTATCTTTTCCTTCATGAAATTTAAATCCTGCACTAGCAGTTGGACCATAAACAATGGTTGCACCAGTTTTTTTAGCCAAATCAACATGCCCCGAAACAAAATCGGCATGAAAATGCGTTTCAAAAACATATTTGATTTTTGCACCACGTTTCTCTGCTAAATCGGTATAGGGAAACGTTTCTCTTAATGGGTCGATAATGGCTGCTTCACCATTCGATTCGATGTAATAGGCTGCTTCAGCCAAACATCCTGTATATAATTGTTCTACGTACATCGCTTAATGTTAAATAATTAGCTCCTTTATTATAATAAAAATTCCTGTGAAAAGGATAAGCCACCCAAAGCCTTTTTTTAGTATTTCGGATTTTATTTTTTTTGAAAAATGGTTACCTATTACTATTCCAATAATAGATAAACTTGAGAACGTGAGCAATAACTTCCAATCAATAAAAATATGACTTGTGCTTGCTGCAAAACCTACCATGGCGTTTAGTGCTATTATTGCCAATGAAGTTCCTATGGCCATTTGTACAGTTAAGTTGCCTATTTTAATTAAAACTGGAACCATAATAAACCCACCACCTGCACCTACCAATCCCGATAAAAATCCGGTAAAAACACCTCCTCCAAAATTTAATACCTGATTTACTTTTACTGGTGTATCCGAAACAGGGTTCCGTATCATGAAATAAGATGCCAAAATCATCAATACACCAAACATTCCCATTACTAAAATCCTTATGGTAAAAATAAAATGATTAATGGTAAAAAGATTGTGAGGTATAATTGGAATAACAAAATATCGGGTAATAAAAATAGCAAAAACTGTGGGAGCACCAAAAAACAATACTGTTTTAAAATTTACCAATCCTTGTTTGTGCCGCATATATGCTCCAATTACACTACAAATCCCGACAACAAATAACGAATATGCAGGAGCTGTTTCTGCAGCTTCAATACCAAACAAATAAACCAATATAGGTAATGCCAATATAGAGCCTCCTGCACCAATCAAGCCAATGGAAACACCCACAAAAATTGCTAATATGTAGCCTAAAATTTCCAAATTTTTACAGGTCGTTTTGACATTTATCAATACATGAAATAATTTGAGATAAACGAGGATGTCTTAATTTGTAATTGCTGTTTTTCCCATTTCTAACACTTATCAAAACTCCTTTGCTTTTTAATATGCTCAAATGGTGCGATGCAACTGCTTGCTCAATATTCAGTGCTTCATGTATTTCTGTAACCGTTAAGGTCTTTTCGTCAGATAGCATATCTACTATGGCTATACGCATAGGATGAGCTATTGCTTTAAGCATTTCTGACGCATTTTCAAGTTTTCTTAATTCTATCATATATAGTTATGTATATAATTTAATGCAAAGTTATATATAAATATCTATATATGTTTAAAAACATATAAAAAAAATGATAAAAAGTTTTTTAGACAAAAAAAATGGCAAAACATTTTCGCCATTTTTTATTGATTATCAGAGCATTTAAGCAAACTCTGCTTCGGTTTCTTTCATGTATTGAGCATACGTTTTCTTTTTGTCTGCTTCCCATTGGTATTTGCCAAACATTTTTTCGGTAATGCCTTTACCAAAATATTTTTCGAACATACGGTGTAAAACAATGTCGTATTTACGGTGGAAATTTACCCAACAACCGTTACAGTTGTGTTGATAATGCTTTTGAGTTTTTTTGGTTTCTTCGCTGTTAATGATTTCATCTAACGAATGATTAAAAATATTACCAATTTTTACATCCAAGTTTTGGCAAAGTGGCACATCACCATTTGGAAGAATGCACAATGAATCGATAATAGAGTTACAACTCATTTGTAAATCGCCTTTACGCCACTCGTCGTACAACACTAAAAAGTCGTAGTTTTCTTTAAATTCCTTGATAATTGCAGGAATTTTTTCTTTAAAATTATCGTCTTTTAATTCTGTAGAAATTTCTCGATGTGTTTCAACAATCACTTCATTTTCGCTATCAACATAATTAGGAACATGTTTTTCGGCAGTTTTAGTTGCAATTCCTGTTTCGTGGGCTTTGTCTTCAGTATCAAAAAAGCTCATGTCGTTATATACGCCAACTCGCATATCAACTCCTTCGCGTTTACACACTTCGGCAACATGTCGCATGTCGTTAAAGTTGTTGTAAGGCGATAAAGTAAACATGGTTGAAATTGGCACCACATCTTTTAATGCTTGTATTACTTGTATTACTTTGTCGTAGCCGTCTTTACCACGCATGTGTAAATAAGCATCTTTGTCACCATCTAACGAAATGTATAAACGTTTTGGTGGAAATTTCTTTACCGCTTCAATCAAGCTATCTGGTTTTAAACAGTTCGAAAGCAAATCGAAATTGGGATGATTTTTTGAAAACCACTCCATAATTTCTAAAGCTTCTGGGTGTAACATAAATTCACCACCTTCCAAACCAATGGCAGTATCTTTCGACACTGCTTTACTTTTCATGATTTCTTTAATTTTTTCGAACGACAAGTATTTTACCGGACGTTTTGCCCAAATCAAACAATGTTTACAACGCGAATCGCACAAATCGGTGGCGTATATCATTAAAGTAGCCAACTTTCTTGGACCAATATTGGATTTGTTGTTTACAAATTTCTTTGCTCTGCTTACGTAATCTTTTATTCCGTACATAGTTTTTTTAAGGATAAGGTGCAAAGTTAATTAAAAAAGATTTAGTTGTTTTTTTCTAATCTTTTTGTATGTTAATATTGATATTATGGTGTTTACTTCAATCAAATAAACAGTTAATAAATTGATAATGACTGAAAATAAATATATTTTAGGGTTGTTCTTAAAAAGAATTTACTATTTTTGAAAACAAAAAAATCAACCAATGAGAGCATTTGAATTTAAAAGAGAACAAAAAAAATTCTTTTCAAGTAGAGTTTTAATAATATTAGGTTTTTCACTTTCTATTATGGGGTGTGCAAAAGATAAAGAAACTCCACCAGCACCAGTTTATGATAATTCTATAAATACACCGCTACCTGGTCCGCTTAGCCCAATAACTAGTACTGCTGGCAGTGGAGTTACAGATGTTGATGGAAATACATATACAACAGTTGTTTTGGGTAATGGACAAGAATGGATGGCTGGGAATTTAAAAACTACAAAGTATTCTAACAATGATCTAATACCTGATGAAACAGGTATTATTACCGCAATTTCAATTTTTGATGGAGGTACCTCGTATAAGCCAGGTTTTTACAATAACATCTCTATAAATGGTGGTATTGGAATAGGAGCAACTGCTGATATCAGAGTTAATTCTTTAGGAGTTGTAGATTCTATAGGACTTGTAACCTCAGGAATTAGTTATATTCAAGGAAATATTCTTACTGTAAATGATTCTCTTTTAAGTGATACCACAATTGGTTTTGGCTTTAAAATAGAAGTTGATGCCACCACATGGAATAATCTATCATCTGGTGTCTGGTCTCAATACAATTTTGATAGCCAATATGATAATCCTTATGGAAAATTATATAATTATTTTGTTGTTGCAGATGCTCGTAATGTATGCCCTACAGGTTGGCATGTTCCAAGTGATGTGGAATGGAATACATTAATTACCTATTTAGATCCTGCAGCCGATTTGAGTATAATTGGTAGCCAAAGTACTACGGCAGGTGGTAGAATGAAAAGCAAGGGAAAACAATACTGGGCTACCCCAAACACTTACGCAACAAACGAAAGTGGATTTTCAGCTCTTCCAGCCGGTTCTCGTGACACAGTTGGAGTTTTTAATTACATTAGTGCAAGTGCAGGATTTTGGACTTCTACAGAGTTAGATGCTAACAACTCTTATTCACGTGATGTTAGTTACGGAAGTGGAGAAGTTTACCGACGTACAAATGATAAAAATGGTGGTTATTCAATTCGTTGTCTAAAAGATTAACAAATCTTAGATTTAAGATTTCTAATATAATAATGTTAAAATACCTTGCTTTGGTGGGGTATTTTTTTTTGAGTTAATTACTTATTACTTTGTAATGGGAAAACAGGCTTGAGAATAATAAATGTTTTTTAGTTATATTTGAACATAGACAAAAAGACATTATATTTAGAATAATAGAAATGTCGTTCTATTTTTTTTATCTTAAACAAAACAATTTAATTAGAAGTTAATAATAAGTTTTATTAAAAAAAACGATGGAAATAAAATTAAACAGTTCGAAAATAAAATTAAAAGTAGATTACCAAAAAGTATTTCAAAATTTATTTGATTTTAACCTAGGTTCAGCTGCAACCGAGGTGATAAATATTGATGAAAGTGTGGAAGCCTCAGCATTTGCTCTTTTGTTTAATGCTACCCATAAAACTAATATACAATTATCTAAGGAATTAAATCAAGAAGCTATTAATAAGTCCAAAGATATAGTGATGATATACAAGGGAATACAAGATGAATGGTCTAATTATTTGAATCAAGTAGTGACTCTCAATAAAGATTTTTTCAAGAATATTATACAATACAACCCTGATTATCTCATCAATGCGTATATCTTATTTACAAAGTATCTTAACTTAATAAACATAGATGTTCCCGATAATTACAATTACAAATATTATACAATCTTTAGGACTAATTTACTTGAAGAGTATAATGAACAAAGTGAAAAATACAAGAAACTAGTTGATTTTTTTGAAAATCCGATTTCTGATTCGAACGACACTTTTAACAAACAAATATCTCATTACATCGAAATTGGGAACAATTATACTGCTAAACTTCAATCAGGAGTGGATGAATCTAATGAAACTTTACAAGATTTATATATAGCTCCTTTTTTTAAAGTTTATAAAAAAAATTTAAAAACAGAACTTAGTGAAGACTTTGTAAAACTTGAAAAAAAGATTGATATAAATAGTTTCTTAACTAAATTTATACTTGAGGATTATTTACCTAATAATTTACGAGAACACTACAATATGATTTTTATTTTAGGTCAACCAGGTCAAGGTAAGACATCATTATGTTATAAACTAATTTTTGATATTTTAACTGAAACAAATGGATTACCCTCGACTCCACTATTTTTTATAAAAATCCGTGATTTACATGCAAAAGACTTCGTAAATGATACTTTTAATACGTTAAAAAATGCTATACAGCAAAATATAGATTTTGAAAACGACAAAGCAATATTGATTTTAGACGGACTTGACGAAGCCTTTATGAGTGGAGGATTGACAGATAATGACTTAAAAAATTTGTACGAAAGATTAAACAAAGCTTCAAGACAAAACAAAAACCTAAAAATAGTACTCACTTCACGTTTGAATTATCTCAAAATTGATGACCCATGTGTTGAAGGTAGCCTCATTGTTAAAATTGACGTTCTTGATAAGAAGCAAATCAAGGATTACTTAAAAAAGTTCGCTAATTTTTACCCTGCGAATACTTTAGTAATGCGAATTGATGATATTCTAAAAGATAATCGATACGAACATATCGAAGATCTACTGCAACAACCTGTTCTCATGTATTTTATTGCACTTACTAATATTCAAATAGAAGCACATGATTCTAAAGCAAAGATTTACGATAAAATTTTCGATTCACTAGCCAAAAGAAGTTGGGATAAAAATGGACAATTAAATCATATAAAAACTGAATTGAAGGAAAACCACCTAAAATATAGTAAGTACCTTAGACAATACATTCGTTCTTTAGCTTTTGAAATTTACCAATCACCTAACCTTCATATTACTATGAATACGTTGATTAAATTGGATTCTACAAACGAATTTATAAAAAAATGTTTCAATGATAGTATTACCAATAATGAAGAAGCAATTAAGGACATAAGCAAATACTTGTTAATTAGTTTTTATTTTCAAACTTCGAATAAAAGTAAAGATGGCGATGTTGCGATTGAATTTTTTCATAATTCATTGTGGGAATATTTAACAGCAGAGTATATGTGGGAAGAGAACAAACGAATAATTCTAAAAACTGATGAAGATGGAGAATATTCACCAGTACGTATCAAAGAATATTTTGATGTTTTAAGTTATCTTATTGGAAATAAAGAGTTAAAATTTGAAATTAGAAAGAATTTGGAAAATATTATTTCCTTAGAAAATACCGAAACACAAGAAAAAATATTTAATCAAACCAATGAAATATTTTTTAAATTAATTGCTAAAGATATGCTATTGTATTATGATGGTGAAATGGAAAAACTTTGTGCTAAAGATAAAATGAATAACATTTTTGAAATTGCATGGACTTGTCTTTATTGGAACAATATTAATTCAAATAATAAGATTGTTACAAATTCAAAATTGAATGACTTCTTCTTTAATAGTTCTCCTTTCAATTATCATTATTTTTTAAAAAACATTAATTTTGATGATAATTATTATAACGAGCGATTTATAGCAGAATGTACTATTGAAAATGTAATTTTTGGTGGAGGATTTTTTACCCACTTTGATTTATACGAAAATAATTTTCGTAACACGTCTTTTAAAGATGGTTTTGGGATTAAAGGAATGTCAGAAAATAAATTTAGCAATGTGAATTTTTTAGAAATATCATTTCATGAACACGCTGAGGTGATCAATAATAAATTTAAAAAAGTTAAAATTATAAAAGGAAGTATTCCCAACGAAAGTTGGTTGCAAAAAATTATTGATAACAATGATGTCGATAAGGACTTTATCACTATGCATGAGGTAATAGAAGAAACTGTTGTAGATATATACGGAAAAGTAATAAAAAAATACTATATAGTGCTCAAAGAGAAGTATCGTGATAAAGAGTAAATACTTGTAAATATTGAATAGAAGAAATAACCGCAAACTTAGGGGGCACATTTTTATTACGTTCGAACTTTAATTTACAGATTCCGGGTCAAGCCCAGGATATCGATAATATACTAACAAGGAATCTCAATCTTAAACGTAGTGCCTTTACTAGAAGTAGTAAAATCAATGGTTCCGTTTAAGTTTTCTACAATATTTTTTACCATTGCCAAGCCTAAACCCATTCCAGTGGTTTTGGTGGTAAAATTGGGCGTAAATATTTTCTCTTGCAATTCTTGGGGTATGCCTCCACCATTGTCGGTTATGGTGATGATGTAATTATTTTTTTTGCAACTGGCAGCAACTTTAATTTTGGATTTTTGGCTTTCTGGTATGGCTTGTATGGCATTTTTAATCAGGTTCGAGAACAATCGATTCAATTGGTCTTTGTCGGCAAACAATAACGCTTCTTTTTCGCAATGGTTTTCAAATACAATTTCTACTTGTTCTTTTTTGTACAAGTCGATGGTAGTTTCTAGAACTTCAATTAAATTGAGCTGTTGTTCGTTGGCTGTGGGCATTTTGGCAAAACTCGAAAATTCGTTGGCAATGTTGGTTAAGGTATCTATTTGTTCTACCAAAGTTTTGGCTGTTCGTTTTATACGTTCTGGCAAATCGGCTGGGTTATCGGCAATAGAGCGTTCTAAATGTTGTATACTCAATTTCATGGGTGTAAGCGGATTTTTTATTTCGTGAGCTACTTGTTTTGCCATTTCTCGCCAGGCACTTTCACGTTCCGATTGAGCCAACAGTTTGGCACTTTTTTCCAACTCCAATACTTTTTGGTTGTACTCTTTTACCAGCGAACCTATTTCATCGTTCGATTTCCAATCGATAAACTCGTTTGATTTCCCCAACTGTAATGCACGAATTTTGTCTTTGATTAAACGTACAGGTTCCGAAATATAATTGGCAAATAACATTGCAATAAAAATAGACACTAAAAATAGCAAGGCATAAATGTTAATGAGGGCTGTAAAAAACTGTGAAAGTTCTTTTTCGAGTTGGTTTTGTTTGGCAAAGTAGGGCAAGTTTAAATAAGCAATTACTTGATTGTTGTTGTTTCTAAACGGAACGTACGCCGACAAATAATTCATGTTGCCAATGTTTTCTTCATGAATAAACGATGATTTTTTATCTTGTTTTAAACTATAAAATGCTAACGGATTCATCCGATTACTGATTAATCCACGCTCTATAATTTCAGGGCGTGAGGTAGCAATTAATTGCCCGTTTGTACCGTATAAATTAATGTCGGCATAAAAAATATTCGAGTATTTAACCAATTGATTGGTTACAAAATCGGGATTGATGTCGACTAGGGTATTTTCTTCAGCCAATTCATTATTTAATTCGGCAACTACCGATTGCACTTTCTCTTGCAAACTTTTGGTGTTTTTATCATCATATTGTTTTTCAATGTAATACGAAGTTCCTAACCCAAATAATACAAACGATAAAAAGGTTGAAACAATAATAAACAATTGAATTTTTGTACTGAAATCGGTAAATCCAATTCGCCAATGAAAAGGTTCGACGTTGAACAACAATCCTACAACTAAAATAAACAAGCTGCAACAAATAAAGAAATACGAGAAAGTAGTAATGTAATTAAAATTGGTTTTTTGAATAGCACTTAACACCATTACGGTGTTTTTATCACTTTGGTAATATAGATTTTGATACTTGTTGGAGGTTTGTGCATAAAACCCATTTTCATTAAAGTGGAAGTTTTTATTTAATTCTAAGGTGTAATTGCAATCGCCATTTTGGTTAACGAGTTTATTTTTTTTATATTTTGCAAACGAATATTTAGTTAATGAAGCAGAAACACCAATCTCTTTTTCGTTGAGTAAAAGTTCAGGATAACCTTCGTTGTTTGATAATATTTTTGGTAACATTTCGATATATAATGTCGCGTTTGATAAAGTTGTATCGGTTGGTTTTATAGTAATGTTACCTAGATAACTTCCAACTCCTTCTTCATTGTATAAAAAATGAATATTTTCGTTAAAATTATTTCTTGAAATGGCTTCTCGTTTTATTTTTTCAGAAAAAAATTCAGCACAACTTACTTGTTTATTTTCTGGCTGAACAATCAAGGTATCTTCGGGCAAACACAAGAACAAAAACACATCGTACTTGTTCCAGTAGCCTGTAAAATATTTTTCTAACACATAAGCATCCAGTTTATCTTTTTCATCCCAATAACTGGAACCATGATGAGCTAAAAGTGTATCTTTTTCAATTTTATTTTTTAAATCAGTAAACAAGTACTCCGTTACAGGGTCGGCTTCTTTAGCCAATTTTTTTATTAAAAACTCCTGATTAACTTGCTCTTTTTGTTTCGAAAATTTTGTAAACCCAACAGTAATGGTTGCAGCAATTAACATAACCAACAAAATACTTTGGTAAAATTTGGTTTTAGTAGAATTACCAATAGAAAAAATTAAGATGGCTACCAACATCCACGAAGCAATTTGCCAATCGATATCAAAAGCCAGATAAACTATTAGAATGGCAACCAAGGTAACTATCCAAAAAATGGTAAGTAGTTGATTTTGTTTTAATGATGAAGTAGAATAATCATGAATTACCGACTTTATTAATATGACTAAACAAGAGTATAAAACAATAACAATAAGAATACCTATAAAACTATAAGCGGTTAAATCGAGCAAATTATTTACATCAAAATTGATGTTTGAGTTGATGATTAAACCTGCAAACCAATTGGTAAAAACAACATTTAAAATGGCAATGAAAACCATCGAAACAATGGCTTTAAACCATAAATGTTGATGATTTATTTTATAACGTTTAACCCATAAAATGGTAAAAATTATAATTAATACCGCAACAATTAAAAAGTGCCCTAATGAAGGCAAGATTAAAGAGTGTCCAAAAATAGTGGGGCTAAATATTTTTTGAAAATAGATGTTTTCGGGTATTGAGGTAATTGTGGAAAGTAAATAAAAAATAAAGACCACACCCATAGTAAGGGGGGAGGCATATCGTTTATATTTTTTATGTTGTTGGAGGATTTTGTTGAGGTACAACACCAGCAACACAAACCCCAACAGGTAAATAATAATTGATACTCCGTCACTCGACTGATAGTTTCCGGAGTTAATTTTTATCGAAAACAAAAAATTTCCATTAACATCAGTTACAGCTGTTTCTTTACTTTTTTCTTTTAAAGAAATTTGAACGTCATCCGAAATACCAAAACTTGAATGTAAGTTCGATTTTAAATAGTTGTTCTGAATAGAATATTCATTTTTGATAAGAATCAATCCCAAATAAACGGATTTTCCTTTTTCGAGTTTTTTGTATTGATAAAACCCATCTTTTAAAAAAATAACCCCACTGCTATCTTTAAAGTTTTTAAGCATTTCGAACGAAACGGTAGAATTGCTCCAAAACTTAAGATTACCGTTATAAAATTCATAAAAACTTATACCATCTAATATTTTCTCCGTCAGCTGGCAGATTTGAGAAGAGAGAGTTATTATGGAATCATTATTCATTAACTGCTCCAGACGAGTAGCAACCATATTTTCCTTAGCATTTAATGTTTCGTTAAAAGCAGCAATTACATTCGTTTTTTGAGAAACAAATGATACCAAAGGATTCAGCAACAATAACGCTAACCCTATGATTAAAAAGAGATGATTTTTGCTTTTTATTGAGCTCATTTTTAATTTAAACTCTAAAATTAAGGCATAAAAATAAGATAACCTTTGTTCTTTCTGTTTATTCCTATTCGCAATTGTAAAACCATATTTTGCTTTTTTTTTATGAATGGTAAAATAGTTTATGCAAGTGAACGTATTTTTACAAAAATTTTTATCTAAGCAATGCCAAAATTCATCTTCGTTTTTCTACTGACTATCATTTCACTCGCTGTTATTGCTCAAGAAAAATTTACGTTGAGTGGGGTAATTAAAGATGTGAGTGATGGTGAAGATTTGGTAGGAGTAACCATTTTGGTGAAAGAACTTCCGGGTGTAGGTACGGTTTCCAATATTTATGGATATTACGCTATTACTTTACCCAAAGGAGAATATACCATTCAATACGTTTATGTTGGATATAAAACCATCGAATTTAAAGCAGATTTAACTAAAAACATTAAAAATAATATTCAAATTTCTTCAAGTGCTACAGATTTGAATGTTGTAGAAATTACTGCTGAAAAAGAAAATCAAAATATTCGTTCGAACGAAATGAGTGTAGAAAAAATTAGTGTCAAGGATATTTCTACTATTCCTGTATTGTTTGGTGAAAATGATGTGATAAAAGTTATTCAGTTGCTTCCTGGAATAAAACCTGCGGGCGAAGGTAATTCGGGTTTTTTTGTTCGAGGCGGTAGTTCCGACCAAAATTTAATTTTATTAGACGAAGCTCCTGTTTACAATGCCTCGCATTTACTGGGTTTTTTTTCTGTTTTTAATCCAGATGCAATTAAAGATTTAACACTTTATAAAGGAGGAATGCCAGCTCAATATGCAGGTAGATTATCTTCTGTAATCGACATAAAAATGAAAGAAGGAAATTCTAAAAAATTTGCTGTAATGGGAGGAGTGGGGATTTTATCTTCTCGATTAACCCTTGAAGGTCCTATAGTAAAAGACAAAAGCTCGTTTATTATTAGCGGGCGACGAACGTATTTTGATATGTTTTTAAAACTTTCTAATAATGAAGACATCAAAAACACCATACTCTATTTTTATGATTTAAACTTGAAAGCAAATTACCAGTTTTCTGACAAAAACCGTTTGTTTATTTCAGGATATTTTGGTAGAGATAATTTTGGTTTTTCCGATCGTTTTAGTTTTAATTGGGGAAATGCTACCGCAACTGTACGTTGGAATCATTTGTATAACGATAAATTGTTTAGCAATACTTCGTTTATTTATTCTAATTACGACTATGAAATTAATATTAAAGCGGCTGGGTTTTCTATTAATTCTAAAATACGAGATTATACGCTAAAGCAAGATGTAGATTTCTTTTGGAACGAAAAAAATAAAATAAAATTTGGTGGTAGTGTTATTCATCATACCTTCGATCCAGGTAGGATTTCTTCAACTGGTGAATCCGTCGGAAATTCTAAAATTGAAAACAGGTATGCTATTGAATCTGGATTATATGTTAGCAATGAACATAAATTTAATCAAACTTGGTCGACAACTTACGGAGTAAGGTATTCAAATTTCACCCAAATTGGACCTAGCGAAATTTATTCGTACAACAATGATAGGCAAGTTATCGACTCAACTAAATATACTGAAAATAACATAATTGCAACTTATCATGGAATTGAACCTCGATGGAGTATAAATTATGTGTTAAACGAAAGTAGCTCCATTAAAACATCTTACAATCGAATGTATCAATATTTGCATTTGTTATCCAATTCTTCGGGTGGAAACCCAACAGATGCGTGGTTACCAACAACCAATAACGTTCAACCAGAAATTGCCGACCAAGTTGCTTTAGGATTTTTTAAAAACTTTAAAAACAATACCTACGAATTTTCTGTAGAAACGTATTATAAAGCATTGCAAAATACTATAGATTACAGAACAGGTGCAGAAATTTTATTAAACCCAACGATTGAAGGTGAATTGTTGTATGGAAAGGGCAGAGCGTATGGTTTTGAATTGTATTTAAAACGAAAAAAAGGGAATTTAACAGGATGGGTAAGTTATACTTTTGCTCGTACAGAAGTAAAGTTTGACAACATCAACAACGGTGTTTGGTATCCCGCAAAACAAGATAGAACACACGACATTTCTGTAGTTTTAATGTATGCACTTTCCGAACGAGTTACACTATCGTCAACATTTGTGTTTTATACTGGAAATGCAGTAACTTTTCCTGCTGGAAAATATGTTGTAGATGGTCAAACCATAAACCTCTATTCTGATAGAAATGGTTCAAGAATGCCAAACTATCACCGCTTAGATATAGGGTTAACGCTAGAAGGTAAAGGTTATAAGATAGTTACAAACCCAGAAACAGGCAATAAAGAAAAAAAAGATAGAAAAAATCATTCCAGTTGGAACTTTTCCATTTACAATGTTTACAATAGAGAAAATGCTTATTCGTTCACCTTTAGAGAAAATGAAGATAACCCTTCACAAACTGAAATAGTTCAACTTTCGTTGTTTAAAATTGTTCCAGCAATCACTTATAATTTTAATTTTTAAGCTATGATACTTACCCAAAAATATCTCATTCTTTTTAGTTTGGTAGTCGCAACAATTTTTATTACTTCTTGCGAGAAAGTAGTGGATTTAGATTTGGACAAGGCTAAACCGATGTTAGTGGTAGAGGCTATTGTCCACGATAGTTTGGGCGATAATTTTGTAAAACTCACTAAATCGAGACCATTTAATGATAACAGCGTTGGTTATGAGGTAGTTTCGGGAGCTGTAATTATTGTAACCGACAATTTTGGAAATGGCTACCCTTTTGTTGAAAATGAGCCTGGTAATTATTCTAGTCCTGTATTGGAAGGTATTGCTGGACGAATTTACACGCTGATGGTTAGTGTAAATGGAAAAGTGGTTACTGCAAAATCGACCATGAATCCCAAAGTGAATTTAGATTCTTTATCGCATGAAAAAATTGAACATCCTATAATGTTGGAAGAAAAGGACAAGTATAGCGTAAGAACGTATTTTTACGACACACCTAATTTCACTAATTATTACAGAATTAAAGCTTTTAATAACGGCGTTCAAGAAAATGGATATATAGTTTTAAACGACGATTTAGCTGATGGCGACCATGTAGTTTTTCCTGTTTTTCAGTCCGATTTTGATGAAGGGGATACTGTTGTAGTCCAATTGTTGTCTATAGATGAGGTAAATTTCAGGTATTTTAATGCAATTTATTATTCTCAAACTGGTGAAGTTCCGGGCAATCCGGAAACTAATTTGGTTGGTGAAGATGTGGTGGGTTATTTTGGAGCCTACGCCAAAAGTGAAAAATCGATAATAATTACGCCATTACCTTAGAAGCAAAGCTTTTTAAATTTTTTTTGCTTCTTTTCTACTTGAAGATTTCGCTACTCTCTATCTTATTACTTAAATGAAATGCTCTATCTTTTAAAATCATTTCGTATTTAAAAGTATCAGCAAGCGAAAAATTGTTATAAATCAACTTCACATAAGTTTCGCCTTTAAGGGATGTTTTTTCTTTGTTTTGAATAAATGGAACACGTAAATGAAAAACGGTTGTATCATACTCATTAGTTCCACTATTGTAGGTAATAACTGGTGATTTTAATGTCCAAATACCATTGTATTTTTCGTAATAATCGATAAACAAATTGTATTGATGTTCACCTAGATTTTCTTCTTGTTTTAAACCCAAATCACCATCGTTGTCAAAAAATTCAAATTTTACTACAGCATAAGTTCCATCATTAGATAGCCCACCTTCAATAAACTTAATTACTGGAGGCATAGGAGTAGGGTCGTCTTTCTTGCACCCAAAAGTGAATACCAACGCAAATAATATGATTAAGTTTGCTAACCTTTGCATCGTATAAAATTACCAATATTTTTGAATGAACTTCGATAATCGTATTTTTAATATCACTTCAGATAAGGAGTTTAGCAATTTGGCAATTGAAATTTTTAATTACCAATATCAAACAAATCAGGTATATCAAAATTTTTGTAAGTTGCTAAAAGTAAATCCTTCAGCAATTACTTCTATTGAAAAAACACCTTTTTTGCCTATCGAATTTTTTAAAACCCAAGAAGTCATTTGTGATAAAAATAACGTTGATGAGGTTTTCTTGAGTAGCGGAACAACAGGGCAAAATCAAAGCAAACATTTTGTAAAAGATGTAACAGTTTATGAGCAAAGTTTTGTAAAAGGATTCGAACAATTTTATGGGAAAATAGAAGATTACTGCTTTTTAGCTTTACTACCATCTTATATGGAACGAGAAGGCTCGTCGTTAATTTACATGACGGAATATTTGGTTAAACATTCCAATCATTCGTTAAGTGGTTTTTACCTCAACAACTATGCAGCGTTGATAGAAACCATTGAAAAATTGAAGCAACAAAAACAGAAAACTATTTTAATAGGTGTTTCGTTTGCTTTACTTGATTTAGCAGAACAACATCAACTGGATTTGTCAGATATTATTATCATGGAAACTGGCGGCATGAAAGGGCGACGAAAAGAAATGACCAGAACTGAGCTCCATTCTATTTATAAAGAACGTTTTAATGTAAAAGAAATTCATTCGGAATATGGTATGACCGAACTTTTATGTCAAGCATACTCCAAAGGAAACGGGATTTTTAAAACTCCAAATTGGATGAAAATTTTGATAAGAGAACCAAACGACCCTTTTAATTTGTTAAATTCAAATAAAACTGGTGGAATTAATGTAATTGATTTGGCTAATTACAATTCGTGTTCGTTTATTGCTACACAAGATTTAGGTAAAACTTTTGACGATAATAGTTTTGAAATTTTAGGCAGATTCGATAACACCGATTTGAGGGGATGTAATTTATTAATCCAATAAAAAAACACTACTTTTGTTTGGTTCAATTTTTGATAAGACCGAGTAAATAAAAATAAAAAAAATGAAAAAACTACAATCATTAGTATTCGTTACCCTGATTGCAACCGCTGGCTTTTTAAACTCATGTGCAAGCTATCAGCCTTTTACCAACGAAGACCGACTAAAATACAATTTAGATGAAGCTAAATTGAAAAAATTACAATACTATATTTCTACTGATGTAACATTACAACGAGGAGAAAGATCTAACCAAGCTCAAGAATTGGATAAAGATGGTAAGTTGATTATTTCTAGTTCTGCAAGTTTAGATAACATTTTGATTACTGGAAAAACTCCCGGTGTTTGTGTTAAAGTAATCGACGACAATAAAATTGCAATTAGCTTTGATGCTTCTGACGACAATAAATATTTAGTTTTTGGCGACCCAAATAATCGAGGACGTTACTTATTAATGGGGGCTGAATGGGAAAACGGAAAAGGTAAAATTAATTATGGTGATAAGGTATTTTACGTGATGCCCGGAGGAGCAGGTGCTTACCTAAAATTCCAATTGCAAAACGTTAAAAAATACAAAGAATCAAGCACTAAGGTTAAGGGTAGAAAAGTTAATTAGTTCAAGGTTTGAGGTTTGAAGTCCAATGTTAAATAAACTTCAAACTTCAAACCTCAAATTTCAAACTATACATGCTAAATAAAATTAAAGAAACCACCACATTCCTTCAATCACAAGGAATTGACACCCCAGAAGTTGGAATTGTTTTAGGTACAGGTTTAGGTGGTTTGGTTAAAGAAATTGAAGTTATCAAAGCCATTGATTACGATAAAATACCTCATTTTCCTGTTTCCACTGTTGAATCACATCATGGTAAATTGATTTATGGCACAGTTAAAGGCAAAAAAGTATTGGCAATGCAAGGTCGTTTTCATTATTACGAAGGTTACGACATGCAACAAATTACTTTCCCTATCCGAGTAATGAAACAAATTGGCGTAAAAAACCTGTTAATCTCAAATGCTGCTGGTGCGGTAAATTTAGGATTCAAAAAAAGTACTTTAATGCTTATTATCGATCATATCAACTTATTTCCTTCAAACCCTTTAATAGGAAAAAACTACTCTGAGTTGGGGCCTCGTTTCCCTGACATGAGTGAGCCATACAGTAACAAACTAAATAACCTATTACGTGAAATTGCCAAAGAAAAAGGTATTTTGCTAAATGAAGGCGTTTATGTTCCAGTTACTGGACCAAACCTAGAAACTCGTGCAGAATACAGAATGATTAAAAAATTGGGTGGTGATGCAGCAGGAATGAGTACTGTTCCTGAAGTTATTGTTGCCAACCATACAGGTTTGCCTTGTTGTGCCATTTCAGTTTTAACCGATGAGTGCGACCCTGACCATTTAGCACCAGTTTCTTTAGACGAAATATTGGCTGCGGCGGCTGTTGCAGAACCTCAGCTTACTTTGCTTTATATGGAGTTGATTGGAAGATTGTAAAATTACCTCAAAATAATTCTGCCCAACTTAGCTGCCAATTGTTTTTTTGCGGTTTGATAACCAAGTAATTGCGACATTAAAATCAACGAATCATCGTCAGTTTTTGCATTTTTAATTTCTTCTTGCAATTGATTGGTAATTTTATTCAATTTGCTCAATTTAAAAGCATAAATGGTATTTAAAACAGCTAAATTCAACTGATTTTCTTCTTTATTTACAAAAATACTGTGTCGTTCCCAATTTTCGCTTATTTGATATTTGTGTGAAAGCACATCGATTGCTATCGAATTAATGTCTGGATTTTGATGTGAAATAAAATCTTGATGAGTAGGTGTTTTATCTTCATTCATCCAAACCACATATTCGTTAAAAATAGTTTGATAGGTTTCATTTTCAAAAACAAGTTCATCTGTAATCATGTTTGAGATAATATATGTACTGATGTGAACATGATGTTTTTGTTCTTTATTTTCTTCATCTAAACCCTCTAATTCAATGGTTTGATCTCCAAAAGCTATTAATAATCGAATTATTTCATCTTCCCAATGTTCGATGTCTGTTTCAGCTTCTTGTCTTTCTTCTTCTGTAAAAGGAGTATAGTTTTCTTCTGTTATTGGAAGTTCTTCTTTGTTGTTTTTAGTAAACTTTTTACGTAATAATTTATTGGTTTCGTTAATTAAAGCATTCTCTTGAATGTCTAATAAACTACTACATTCTTTGATGTAAACTGAGCGTTGAATTTGATCAGGAATAATAGAAATACTTGCTACAATATCTTTAATTAATTCGGTTCTTTTTATGGGATCGTTACCAACTTCTGTTATTAAAACAGATGTTTTAAAACGAATAAAATCTTGAGCATTTTTAGTGATATAGTCCGTTAATTCCGACGATGAATTTTTCTTTGCATACGAATCTGGGTCTTCACCTTCTGGGAAAAGTACTACACGCACATTCATTCCCTCTTTCAGAATCATATCAATTCCTCTAAACGAAGCTTTTATACCTGCTGCATCACCATCGTATAAAATGGTAATGTTCTTGGTATAACGACTAATTAATCGAATTTGTCCTTCCGTTAATGATGTTCCAGAAGAAGCCACCACATTTTCTACTCCGGCTTGGTGTAACGAAATTACATCGGTATAACCCTCTACTAAATAACAGTTATCAAATGAAATAATGTCCTTTTTAGCAAAATAAATCCCGTAAAGCACATTGCTTTTGTGATAAATTTCCGATTCGGGTGAGTTTACATATTTTGCTGCTTTTGGGTCGGTTTTTAAAATCCGACCGCCAAAACCCAATACTCTTCCCGAAAGGTTGTGAATAGGAAACATTACACGACCTTTAAATCGGTCGAAATGTTTTTGGTCTTTTACAATGGTTAACCCCGATTTTTCTAGAAATTCTAATTGATAACCTTGTTTTAGTGCTTCGCCTGTAAAAGCTTCCCAAGCATCAGGATTATAACCCAGTTGGAATTTTTTAATGACATCTTCCCGAAAACCACGCTCCACAAAATAGCTTAAACCTATGCTTTTACCTTCTTGCGTTTCGTGCAATTGTTGTTGAAAATACATTGCAGCAAAATTGGAAACGATAAACAAACTTTCTTTTTCGTTGGCAGTTTGTTTTTGCTCATCGGTTTCTTCAAGTTCCTCAACCTCTATTTGGTATTTGTTGGCAAGATACCTTAATGCTTCCGGGTAGGTATAATGCTCATGCTCCATGATGAAGTTAATCGAATTACCTGCTTTTCCGCAACCAAAACATTTGTAAATTCCTTTGGCTGGAGATACGGTAAAAGAGGGTGTTTTTTCGTTATGAAAAGGGCAATTTCCTAGTAAATTAACCCCTCGTTTTTTTAACACCACAAATTCACCAACAACATCTTCGATGATGGCAGCTTCAAAAATTTGGTCTATGGTGTGTTTTGGTATCACTTTTAAGTTTAGGTGTTTATGAGGTTAGAAGGTTAGAAGTTTCCACATTGATACATTTTCACATTAGTACATTGTTAAATTATTTCTCCACTTCTTCAATTAAAATTCCTTGTTCATTGTAATATTTCCAATGCCCAGTTTGTTTGTCATTTTTATAATCACCTTCCATTCTGAGTTTTCCGTTTGGAAAATAATTCAAGCCATAGCCATTTCGCTCCCCATTTACAAATTCGCCTTCACTCCAAAGTGTTCCATCTTCAAAATAAGCTTTCCAAATACCTGTTCGTTTTCCATCTTTAAATTCACCTTCCATTTTTACTTTTCCATTTTCGTAAAATTCTTTTTCTTGAACTTTCACTTCTTTTTCATCAACCAATTTATAAAAACTGGTAGTTTTTGGTTTGTTGTTTGGATAGGTTTCTTCCACTTTTTCGGTGATTTTGTCGCCACAAGAAAATAAAAACAATAAAATACTTGATACTAATAATACAGGCTTCATAAGATATTTAGTTTGGTTCAAAAATAGTAAAAATTCGTTTATTAGGTTTGTTGTTAAGTGAAGTAGAAACAGACAACTAGCAACTAGTCACTACTTAGTTCTTTCAGTAGTATAAATCACCAAATCTGCCAAAGCTCTGTTAGCTTCGTTTTGGTTAAATTCTTTTAAAATAGTTAAAGCCTTATTTTTATACTCCAACATAGCTTTGTGGGCATATTCTAAACCTCCACTTGCTATTACAAAATCAATCACTTCTTTTACCTTTTTAGTGTTTTGATTGTTGTGTTTTATGATGCTGATAATTCTTCGTTTTTCAAAAAAGGTAGCTTTGCTTAATGCGTAAATTAATGGTAAAGTCATTTTTTTCTCTTTAATATCAATTCCTGTTGGTTTACCAATGGTTTCACCATCAGAGCCATAATCAAACAAATCGTCTTTTATCTGAAAAGCAATTCCTGTATATTCGCCAAACAATCGCATTTTTTCTACATCTTCTTTGCTTGCTTTAGCAGAATTTGCTCCCGCAGCACAACAAGCAGCAATTAATGTAGCTGTTTTTTGTCGGATAATATCAAAATAAATGTCTTCGGTAATGTCTAATCTTCGGGCTTTTTCTATTTGCAACAATTCTCCTTCACTCATTTCTCGCACCGAGTTCGACATAATTTGCAACAACTCAAATTCTTTGTTGTCAACTGCCAATAGTAATCCTTTTGACAATAAATAATCGCCTACTAAAACAGCAATTTTGTTTTTCCATATCGCATTAATGCTCCAAAAACCTCTTCGTTTGCTGGAGTCATCTACCACATCATCGTGAACCAAGGTAGCGGTGTGCAACAATTCAATCATAGATGCTGCAATGTAGGTAGATTCGGTAGTTGGGGCAAAAACTTTCGACGACAAAAACACAAACATTGGACGCATTTGTTTTCCCTTACGTTTAATAATGTAATGCATAATGTTGTCTAACAACGATACACGACTTCGCATTGAATCTCTAAACCAAGATTCAAATTTTTCCATTTCTTCGGCGATAGGTTGTTGTATTTGTTGGATGGTTGACATAAAAAAAAGCCCCGCAAGGTTGCGAGGCTAAAATTACTGATATAATGGAAATTTATATCTATTTAAATGAGATTTTACCGAACTTGTATTCTTTACCCCTAATACCATAAACTGTAATATCATTTTCAGATCGTAAATTTACTTTTGGTTGTAATATAATTTTATCTAACTCTTTTGATGTAAATAACGGAACTCTCTTAATATTTCCTTCACTATTTATTGAGACCCATGTAGCCACAGCTTTTTTTAAGTTACCTACCATAGCTAATTTGTTTTGATCTTTTTTGTATAGCTCAATGTTTTTAGGGTTATCATTAAAAATAATATTTAAATCATCTTTTTCTTTGTTATGGCTAATTGCATAAGAAAGGTAATATCCACCAGCTCCATCTGCAGATTTTTTTGTTATTTTTTTCAACCAATCTATCTCTCCATTTGGGTTAATGTTTGCAACAATTATATCATTGTAGTGATAAACATATCGAGTGTGAGTATTTCCTTTTGAATCAGTCGTTGTAATAACTGTAATATAATATTGTTCAGCAACAATATATGCACCACCATTTTTTTTGGCAAAAAACTGCCGAATTTCGAAATCACCTAATCCTTTACCTTTTTCAGCTTTCTTTTCACCAACCATATCAGCCATAAACTCCTTATCAAATGGTTTTGTTGATGAAACTTTTACATCACCAGAATTTATATCCAACTTCATATAAAAGAGACCATTTACTGTACCCACTTTAAAATCATCAGAATAAAACCCACCTAAAACCAGTTGGTTTAGACTAGGATTATAATCATAATCAATTGATTCAATCCATTTGTTTTTAAGCTTTATTTCATACTGTTCAAATTTACCAGTTTTATACTTGTAACTTAATACCATAAATTTCTTGGCTTGTTCTACTTTAGTCTCTTTTTCTCCCTTTTTTCTGTCAGGAGAAATAGTTAATAACATAAAAACATTGGCATCATTATCAATTATATAATCGTTTATAGAAACTAATTTGTCTTTATAAGGTAATTCAACTTCTTTCTCCCATATTAAATTAAAAGCATTATCAAATACTTTGTAATGAAATTTTTCTTCGCCTTTTTTATCAAAAGGTGGATTATAATACAGCAATAATTTGGTAGTATCTTTTGACAACACAAAATCATAATTTGAACTGTTTTTTCCATCTGTGGTATTCTCATCGAGCAACTTAAATTTGCTTCCAACTTTTCCCTTGTCATCAATAGGAAATGCAAAATAAAAATTCTTTTTGTTTTTACGATCGAAATAGGATGTTAATAAAACCAATTGTTTATTGATATAGACAACGTCTTCAAAGAGCATTAAATCCTTATCTTTTTTAGGAATAATAAGTTCTTCTGAATACTTCATATTCATTTTCTTATCAAATTTCTCTAGAATAATTCCTTTAGAGGCACGTCTTTGACTACGTAATATATAAAACCCCGTAGCATCTTCGCAAACAATTCTTGTACTTAGTTTAGAGGGCATTTTATAAGTTGGACCCCAAGTTGCTTTTGCATTGCTTTGGCTAAATAAGTTTAATCCAAAAACTGCGATAATCATCAATAAAATAATCCCTTTTTTCATGTTAAATAAATTTTTATGTTATATTAATGAGCGAATGTATAAATAATTAAAATTAAAGGTTACGAATTTCGAAGAGTGAATTACACAAAACCACCCAAAAAATGACCAAGAATGGCTTAAAACTGACCGTTAAAAAAATAAATTGAACATTTTGGTATTTTTTTAATTTTATTTTTTTTGACTTTGTTAATAATATTACTTTAGTGAAAAAAAATCATGAGAATACTGTTGTTCATATGTTTGGTCTCTTTTTCGTTAAAAGGATACAATCAAGATACTGTGAAAACTACATTAATCGTTTTTGATAAAGAAGATGTAGATGCTATAACAAAGGGCAAGGATGGGAAAAGTAACGTTCAAAAAAATGCATTAAAAATAAACCCATTACTTTATGTGAAAGGAGAACTTCCTATTTATTATGAAAGAGCATTAAACGATTATTTATCAGTAGAAGCGGCTATTGGAATGACATTTAAGGATTATTCAACTGGATTATTTGATGATGGAGATTCTTTTGATGAAAAGCCAGAAGAAAAAATAAATAGCCACGTTTCTTTTAAATTAGGATTAAGATATTACGCCGGTGGAGTGGTTATGGATGGATTTTATTTTGCACTTGAATTTGCAAAAAGAGATTATACCAAAGAATTGACTTTTGTTCATGTTGACAATATTTATGATCCACAAACCTACACTTACACAAATTTAACTCAAACTTATCATCTTACTGAATATGATAATCATAAGGAATTTAAGTTGATTGTTGGGAGTCAGGAACATTATTATTGGGACAATTTCTTTGTAGATTATTATTTGGGTGTTGGTATAGATAGTTATGAAAAAGCGAGAGTGGAG
This sequence comes from uncultured Vicingus sp., assembly GCA_964371285.1. Lineage (GTDB taxonomy): Bacteria > Bacteroidota > Bacteroidia > Flavobacteriales_E > Vicingaceae > Vicingus. The sequence goes on from CAYJMI010000008.1 coordinate 35,495, forward strand.
AGAGACTTTGATAACATTACAAACCTATCTACTTATAAAACAATACCTACTAGTTCAACAAAACCTCGCTTTTATTTAGGTTTGAAGTTTGGTTTTATGTTTTAATTTAACCCTCTCTTTTTCTCAACCACCTAGGTAAAATTACTGCACCAATAAAAAGATAAGGATAATAACTTATAAATCGCCATAGCACTACTAATAAACCTCCTAATCCTAAAGGTATAAAATCTTTTAAAAAACCATCGAATGCAAATTCGGCTATTCCTGATCCGCCAGGCGTAGGGCTGATAATTAAAATTACCCACATCACTAATTGTCTGCCGTAAATTAAAAAATGGTTGCCTACATCGGTAAACATTAAAATTATAAAGTTAACTACCCAAAAACGTGCGGTCCATGCAAAAAAGGTTGCACCAAATGCTTTTATCCAAAACCAACCATTTTTTTCTTTCAACTCCAACGAAGTTTTTATCATGTCGCTCCCCATTTGAACAACTATTTTTCGCCAACGCCTTAATAGTTTAACTGAAAACAATCGATAAAGCATTTTTTTTATCCCCAATGGATTTACAAAAACACCATACAAAATAATTATGGTAAGCATTACGGTAAATCCATAACCCACGTAAAAGATTCCTTTGATGGATAAGGTGTAACCAAAAATTTCCTTGGTTAATTCTACAGGAAAAAGATACTCTGTGCCAATAATTAAAACTACCAAAGGAACCGTAAGTATGTAAAACAATTCATCTAAAAAGGCAGACATCATTACAATTGCAGTACTTTTCCCCAATGTTATTCCTTCTTTATTTAAGATAAACATGGCAACACTAGTTCCACCAACAACGGATGGTGTAATGGCTGAGGCAAATTCCCAAAGCATAATTACATCAAAACTTTGTTGCCAACTGAGTTGATTATCGGTTAAGACCCGTATTCTGTACATGTAACCTAAATCACGAATAACCATCATACATAAAGCAATAATCAACCAAAAGAACATGGTGTAATTCCAATCTATTTGAGAAAAAGCCTGCCAATTGGTTTTGCTCCAAAGCATGTAAGCAGCAACAAGCAATCCAATAACTATTGGAATAGCTATTTTTTTTACCGAAAACAAATCGCTTACTTTATTACTTTTGGACATTAATTTATATTATGAAGAAAAAAATATACTACCTATCTACTTGCTCTACTTGTACTCGAATTATAAAAGCTTTAAACTTAGGCAATGATTTCGAATTCCAAGACATCAAATCTACTAAAATAACTGAAGTCCAACTAGAAGAAATGGCTAAAATGAGCGGCTCGTTCGAAAGTTTATTTAGCAGAAAAGCTATTAAATATAAAACCTTAAATCTTAAAGAAAAATTGTTAACCGAAAACGATTATAAAAAATTGATTTTGGAGGAATATACCTTTTTGAAACGACCAGTTATCATTGTCGGAAACGCAATTTTTGTTGGAAATGCCAAAAATACTATTGAAGATGCTGCTAAACTCCTAACCTCATAAACTTCTAAACAACATTGAACCTCAAACCTCAAACCTCCAATCTTCTTCCTCATCTCGCCATTCTTGGTGCTAACATCATTTATGGACTAAATTATTCCATCGCTAAAGATGTGATGCCTGTATTTATTAAACCCTTCGGGTTTATATTATGCAGAGTTATGGGAGCTCTGATTTTATTCACTTTAGTAAGTTCTTTTTATAAAGAGAAAATTGATAAAAAAGATATTGTAAGACTGGCACTTTGTGGTTTCTTCGGAGTTGCAGCTAACCAACTCATGTTTTTTTATGGCTTAAACCAAACTAATCCTATAAATGCTGGTATCATTATGACTTCAAACCCCATAATGGTATTGTTGGCTGCTGCATTTATTTTACAAACCAGAATAACTTACACCAAAATTTTCGGGCTTGTGCTAGGTATTTCTGGGGCTTTAATGATTTTATTGTTTAAAAAAGGATTTTCATTTGGTTCTGACACTTGGATGGGTGATTTATTTATTTTATTAAATTCTACATCTTATGCTATTTATTTGGTGTTGGTAAAACCATTAATGAGAAAATACAGTCCAATAACAGTAATAAAATGGGTGTTTACTTTTGGATTTTTATACGTTATTCCTTTTGGTTTTAATCAATTTTCTGAAATAAATTGGACTGATTTTACCCTCGATATTTGGCTAAAATTTGGTTTTGTAATTATAGCTACCACTTTTTTTGCGTATCTTTTTAATATTTATGGGTTAAAAAAACTAAGCCCTTCTGTTGTGTCATCGTACATTTATCTGCAACCCTTAATTGCTGCTCTTTTTGCTATTTGGGTCGGAAAAGATAGTTTTACTTGGATAAAATTTATTGCTGCTGTATTAATTTTTGCTGGAGTTTATTTGGTAAGTAAACCAGAAAAGTTCAAAGTTTGAGGTTTAAGGTTGTTTCCATAACCTCAAATTCGAAACTTCGAACAAATAAATTATCTTTACATCCTAAAATAAAATTATGATAAAATCAATGACCGGTTTCGGTAAAGCTACAGCCGAAATAAACGGTAAAAAATTTAGTGTCGAAATTAAAACCTTAAACAGCAAACAAGCTGATGTTTCGGTTCGGATGCCTTCTATATTTAAAGAAAAAGAATTCGGAATTCGTTCGTTAATTAATCAAGAATTAGAGCGTGGTAAAATTGATTTTTCGTTGGGTTTTGAAACACTTGGTGAAACCAACAACTTTTCAGTAAACAAAGATTTATTTAAAAAATATTACAACGAATTGGCTGGTATGGCAAATGAGTTAAATCAAACAAATACTGATTTATTTACCATAGTTTCAAGAATGCCCGATGTGTTTAAAACAGATAAACAAGAATTGGAAGAAACCGAATGGCAAAAAGTAAACGAACTAATAATTGAAGCTATTGCTGCAACCAACAATTTTAGAATTACCGAAGGAGAAACATTATTAAAAGAATTATTACAACGGGTAAATAACATTCTTTCTTTACTTAAACAAGTTGATATTCATGAGCCAAAACGATTGGAAGTAGTAAAAGAACGTATTGCAACCCACCTTACCGAAGCAGTTGGCAAAGAAAACATCAATAAAGATAGATTTGAACAAGAACTCATTTTTTATATCGAAAAATTTGATGTAACTGAAGAAAAAACGCGTTTAACCACGCATTGCAATTATTTTATTGAAACCATTAATAATGATAATTCTGAAGGTAGAAAATTGGGTTTTATAACACAAGAAATGGGCAGGGAAATTAACACGTTAGGCTCAAAAGCCAATAATGTAGATATACAGATGCTCGTTGTTCAAATGAAAGATGAACTGGAAAAAATTAAAGAACAAACATTGAATATATTGTAAAAGCCCCCTAAATCCTCCAAAGAAGGACTTTGAAGACTGTGAATTGTGAACTGAAGATTAACTGTGAACTGATAACAAATAACCAATGAACGGAAAATGTATCATACTATGTGCCCCTTCAGGAGCTGGAAAAACTTCCATCACCAAATATTTGTTACAACAAAATTTAGGGTTGGAGTTTTCTATTTCGGCTTGTACCAGAACCAAAAGACCTAATGAAACTGATGGTATTGATTATTATTTTTTAACTATTGATGAGTTTAAAAAACGAATTGAAGCGAAAGATTTTATTGAATGGGAAGAAGTCTATACCAACAATTTTTACGGCACACTTAAAACCGAAATAAATCGAATTTGGGAAAATGGTAAACACGTTATTTTTGATGTGGATGTAAAAGGAGGATTAAGCCTTTCAAAACATTTTGGTGGAAATGCTTTGGCTATTTTTATTAAACCACCTTCTATTAATGAATTAGAAAAGCGACTAAGAAGCCGAGGAACCGAAAGCGAAGAAACCATACAACGACGAATAAATAAAGCTACAGAAGAAATGGAATACGAAAAAAGGTTTGACGTTTCAGTAGAAAACAACCAATTAGAAGTGGCTCAAAAAGAAGTTTATACTATTGTAAAATCTTTTTTAAAAAGTTAAAAATGAACATTGGACTTTATTTTGGTACGTACAATCCCATTCATGTTGGTCATTTAATTATAGCCAATTATATGGTCGAATATACCAATCTCGACCAGGTTTGGTTGGTAGTTACCCCGCAAAATCCTTTAAAGAAAAAATCAACATTATTAGAAGATTATCACCGTTATGCGATGGTTGAAATGGCAGTTTTAGATAACGATAAGCTTAAAGCATCTAACATTGAATTCAAATTACCACAACCTTCCTATACTATTAATACATTAACTTATCTTAAAGAAAAACATCCCAAACACCAGTTCTCGTTAATAATGGGTGAAGACAACTTACGCACTTTTCACAAATGGAAAAATTACGAGCAGATTTTAGAAAGTCATAAAATTTATGTTTATCCACGTGCCTTAACCGAACAAGAGCGTATAGAAATGATTGAATCTGCAAGTGTTGAAAACAGTTTTTCTAATAAAAAAAACATTATTATTTGTGATGCTCCTGTGATGAAAATTTCGGCAAGTTTTATTAGAGATGCTATTAAAAACAAGAAAGACGTTCGCTATTTGCTCACTGAAGTAGTTTACAAGTATGTTCAGGAAATGAATTTTTACAAGAAATAACTTCCAAGAATCCCTAACAAAATAATTGTAAAAAATACTTCTGCTAACCATTCTTTTTTTAGCTTATTAAAATAATTAGCTAAAAATACCGAAAAAGGTATCGTTAATAAAATATAAAGCGAATTGTAATCATCGCTATTAAAACCGAGCGTTACCATAAAAAACAAGGTAAGAAGTATAAATACAATAAAAAGTTTTCGGTCTTTAATAACATCTCTTTCCAATTGAAGAAACATGCTAAAAAATGCTAGTAATACAAAGCCAATAACTACCACTAAAAAATATATAAATGGCTTACTAATAATAGGTATCGAAAAAATTGCAGGATAATAAATCCAATCGATGTAGTTAGAATTAAAAAGTTGATTCGATAAATATAAATAGGCAACTAAGTAGATAAAAGGCAATAAAAAACCCAATAAGGACACAAAAAAATCTCTAAAATTTGGTGTACGTATATATGACAACACTATCCAAATTAATGGAAACAAGCAAAAAAGTGGAGCATAAATCAGTACACTTATTCCCAATAAAAGCCCAATATTAAATAATAAAGGTTTAGCATTATGGAGTGAATACAATTTGAAAAACAACCATAAAATAGTAATGATTAAAGTATTTGAAATAATAATTGGGGTTACTGCAAATAAAATGGGAATTCCACTATTAAGTACCACATAAAATAAGCCAACCAAATGTGTATTTCCTTTAATTAATTTTTCTCTATTAATAATAAAGTTCAAGAATACTCCTTGAAAACCAATTAACATGGAAAATAATAATACATCAACAAATCTGTTTTCTATCGTAAAATTAAACAACGAATAATTTGATAAGTTTAATTCAACCCCGATGGCTGTTGTAGAAAAATAGCCCGGTATAAGCAATAAAACCGCTAATACAACAATAAAAATGTTGGCTATTATTTGGTTGGTTTTAAAAATTCTTATTACCATGCTGTAATATTAATTAAAATAAGTTTTTAAAAACTAAAGATAAATTTTACATTTGCTGTTCAAAAATAATATTTATGACTGATTTTATTTACTGGTTAGGCGATGTTTTTTATGCTTTTTTCGGATTATTACAAAAATTAGGCAACATTCCTAACTATGCTTTTATTGCTTTAGGATTTGGAGGTCTTTTTTATTGGTTAAACCTTCAGAGAAAATACAACAAAAAAGCACAAGCTGAAGGTGGTTTGAAATAACAACCTAAAGCTTTTATTTTCTTCTTACTAAAGTTTATATCACTTTAGTATTTTAGCGTTTTATTGATTATTAAACACTCAACAACAACAAAAATCAATTTATTAACAAATAAATTGTTCATAATGTTGTTGATTTAGAAAAATAGTCCTAAATTCGCAGCCCCAATTTAAGGGATATTACATTTAATATACTGATTAAAAGAATAATAACGTGGACGCATTAAGTTACAAAACAATCTCGGCAAACAGTGCTACAGTAAACAAAAACTGGGTACTTATAGATGCAGAAAATGAAACATTAGGAAGATTAGCTAGTAAAGTGGCTATACTAATAAGAGGTAAACACAAAACAAACTTCACCCCTCATGTGGATTGTGGAGATTATGTTATTGTTATTAACGCTGATAAAATTACTTTAACAGGTAATAAATGGGAAGATAAAGAATACATCTCTCATACAGGTTATCCTGGTGGTCAGAAAACTACGAATCCAGCTCGTTTAATGGCTAAAAAACCTACTTACATGATTGAACACGCCATTAAAGGGATGCTTCCAAAAAATAAGATTGGAAGTGAAATGTTTCGTAATTTATATGTTTATGCTGGAGCAGAACATCCACACGAAGCACAAAAACCACAACAAATAAAATTAACTGAGATTAAATAAGAAGCATGGAATTAGTTAACGCAACAGGAAGAAGAAAAACAGCAGTAGCTAGAGTTTATCTATCTAAAGGTAAAGGAAACATTACTGTAAACAAAAAAGACTATAAAGTATTTTTTCCAACAACTGTATTACAAGGTAAAGTACAACAAGCTTTTGTTGCTACAGCATTGGTTGATACATTTGATGTAAAAGTAAATGTTTATGGCGGTGGTATTACTGGTCAAGCTGAAGCAGTTCGACATGCAATATCAAGAGCTTTAGTAAAAGTTAATGCTGATAATAAACCATTATTAAAAGTAACTAGTTTATTAACTAGAGACCCTAGAATGGTAGAGCGTAAAAAACCAGGTCAACCAAAAGCTCGTAAAAAGTTTCAGTTTAGTAAACGTTAGTATATTTTTTGGAATAAATCCAAATCTATTTATAACCTATTGTTTAGTATCTAAATTTTTAAGACTTAGCATTAAGCTAACTACTTCGAAATTGAGTTATTAAGGAATGTAAACAATAAAAAAAATGTCAAAAGTAACTTTTCAAGAATTATTAGATGCAGGTGTACACTTTGGTCACCTAAGAAGAAAATGGAATCCTAAAATGGCTCCTTACATCTTTATGGAGCGTAATGGTATTCACATTATCGACTTACACAAAACGATTGTAAAATTAGATGAAGCTTCTCAAGCTTTACAACAAATCGCAAAATCAGGTAAAAAAATAATGTTTGTAGCTACAAAAAAACAAGCTAAAGACATCGTTGCTGAAAAAGTAAAAAACATTAACATGCCTTACGTTACCGAAAGATGGCCAGGTGGTATGTTAACCAATTTCGTTACCATTAGAAAAGCGGTTCGAAAAATGTCCTCTATCGATAAAATGTTAGAAGATGGAACCATGGCAATTCTTTCAAAAAGAGAACGTTTGCAAATTGCTCGTCAAAGAGACAAACTGGAATTAAACTTAGGTAGTATTGCTGATTTAACTAGATTGCCTGCTGCAATATTTGTAGTAGATATCATGAAAGAGCACATTGCCATTGCTGAAGCAAAAAAATTAGGTATTCCTACTTTTGCTATTGTTGATACTAACTCAGACCCAACTTTAGTTGATTTTCCAATTCCAGCAAATGATGATGCATCAAAATCTATTGAAAAAATTATAGACATTTTATGTGTTTCTATCGCTGAAGGTCTTGCTGAAAGAAAACAAGAAAGAGATAAAATCAAGGACGTGAAAGACGTGAAAGATGGTAAAGACGGCAAAAAAGAAACTTCTAAACAAGAAGAAGCTATCGAATAATAATAATTTTAGAACATTAAAAATAATATAAAAACATGTCAAACATTACAGCAGCAGACGTTAACAAATTACGTCAAACTACAGGTGCAGGAATGATGGATTGCAAAAAAGCTTTAGTAGAAGCTGAAGGAAATTTTGAAAACGCAATTGACATCCTTAGAAAAAAAGGACAAAAAGTAGCGGCAAACAGAAGCGATAGAGATGCAAAAGAAGGTTTAGTACTTGCAAAAACTACAGCAGACGGTAAAAAAGCGGTTATGGTTGTAGTAAATTGCGAAACTGATTTCGTAGCAAAAAATGATGATTTTAATGCTTTCGCTACCAAAATTCTTGATATTGCCATGGACAAAAATCCTGCAAATGTTGAGGAATTAAAAGCTTTAAGTTTTAACGGTAACGGTTTAACCATTGCTGATAAAATAATTGAACAAACAGGTGTTATTGGCGAAAAAATTGATGTTTCAGGTTACGAAGTTGTAAATGGAGAATTTGCAGTAGCATACAATCATCCAGGAAATAAATTAGCTTCTATCGTTGCATTAAACAAAGCTGGTGGTTCAATTGCTGAAGCAGGAAAACAAGTAGCTATGCAAATTGCGGCTATGGCTCCAATTGCTATTGATGAATCACAAGTTTCTGAAGCAGTTATTGCTAGAGAAATGTCAGTTGGTAGAGAACAAGCCATAGAAGAAGGCAAGCCAGCTGATATGGTTGATAAAATTGCAGAAGGTAAAGTTAAAAAGTATTTAAAAGAAAATACTTTATTGAACCAACCATCCATTAAAGACAATAAAAAAACGGTAAGTCAAACATTACAAGAAGTTGAAAGCGGTTTAACTGTTTTAGGCTTTAAACGAATCATGTTGGGCTAATATAATCACACTAAGAAAAAAGAGAAGTTAACTTCTCTTTTTTTTTGCATAAACTTTTTTAACTATGGCATTTAAACGGATTTTATTAAAACTTAGTGGCGAATCCCTGATGGGAAATAAGCAATTTGGCATTGACAATGATAGATTAAACATCTATGCTCATGAAATAAAAGAAATTGTTGAACAAGGTGTTGAGGTTGCCATAGTTATTGGTGGAGGAAATATTTTTAGAGGCATCCAAGCCGAAGAAGGTGGCATGGAACGAACTCAAGGCGATTATATGGGAATGTTGGCAACAGTAATTAACAGCATGGCTTTACAATCTGCTTTAGAAGCTACCAAAGTAAAAACCCGTTTGCAAACTGCTATCGAAATGAAAGAAATTGCTGAACCTTTTATTAAAAGAAGAGCTGTTCGACATTTAGAAAAAGGGCGGGTAGTAATTTTTGGTGCAGGAACAGGAAACCCTTATTTTACTACTGATACAGCTGCCTGTTTAAGAGCTATAGAAATTGAAGCGGATGTAATTTTAAAGGGAACACGAGTGGATGGTATTTACACCGCAGACCCCGAAAAAGACGTTAATGCTAAAAAATATTGCACGATTACTTTTGATGAAGTTTACCAAAAAGGATTAAACATTATGGACATGACAGCGTTTACCTTGTGTAAAGAAAATCAACTGCCCATCATTGTTTTTGATATGAATAAACCTGGTAATCTTAAAAAGGTGGTGAATCAAGATGCTTCGATAGGAACAATTGTAGAAGGATAAAATTTGTTATTTTTGGAAAAAATAATTACCATGAACGAAGATTTACAATTTATAATAGACAGCACAAAAGAAGCCATGCAATCGGCTATTGAGCATTTAGATAAACAATTACAAAAAATTCGTGCTGGCAAAGCAAGTCCAATGATGATAAGCGGCGTTATGGTTGATTATTATGGCAGTATGACCCCTTTGCCACAAATAGCAAATATCAACACTTTAGATGGCAGAACAATAACTGTTCAACCTTGGGAAAAAAACATGATGCAGCCCATTGAAAAAGCTATCATTGATTCTAATCTTGGTTTAAACCCGCAAAACAATGGCGAAATTATTATGTTAAATGTACCCATGTTAACCGAAGAACGACGAAGAGATTTAACCAAACAAGCTAAAGCTGAAGGCGAACATGCAAAAGTGGGTATCAGAAACGCCAGAAAAGAAGCCAACGATGAAATAAAAAAACTTAAAAACGATGGCTTAAGTGAAGATTTAGCCAAAACTGCTGAAGCCGATGTTCAAAAAGTAACCGATGGTTTTATTGCTAAAGTGGATAGCTCAATAGAAGCCAAAGAAAAAGATATTATGACGGTTTAAAATCGTTTTCAACCTTTTTTCAACTTTTGGAATCCAGATAGTTATCTGGATTCCAAAAGTTTTGAAGCCCTAAAAATTCTTTTTTTGTTTTTACAAAAAAATTCTTTACTTTTAGTCCATGTCATGGCTTATAAAAGATAGAAAGGATAAAGACCTCCAAAAACAATTTATTCGTTGGTTTGAAATTCCTGCGAATGATTTTGACAGAGCTGCTAAATTTTACACCAACGTATTTGGCTTACAACTCAATCACGTAGAGTTAAACGGAATAAAACATGGTATCTTTCAGTTAAATGAAGGTCAGGTAACTGGTGCCGTTGTGGATTATGGAACTACAGTATTAAAACCGGGTGTCGTTTTATTTTTTGATGGTGATCCTTCAATTAGTGATTTAGAAAAAAAAATTATTGAATATGGTGGACAAATTCTAGTGAGTAAAACATTAATCAAAAATAAAACAGCAGAAGGTCAGTACATCATACCCAAAAATTTTATCGACGGAAGTAACTTGGGTTATTTCGCTTATTTCTTGGACACAGAAGGAAATAAAATGGGATTGTTTGGAAATAGTTAATTTTACCCAACAGTTATTTGATTTTTCTTTATAAATAAATTCATGAGTATTAAAGCTTCGTTAGGATTGGTGTTTGCAAAAGTGGTTTGCAAAAAAATAGCAAAATGGAGTTCTAATCCTATTGAAACCCAGCAGCATGTTTTTAACCAATTAATTGCAACGGCAAAAAACACGGCTTTTGGTAAAGACCATCATTTCCAAAACATTAAAAACTACAACGATTTTAAAACCAAAGTTCCTATTAGGGATTACGAAGATTTAAAACCCTACATTGAACGTATTAAAAAAGGCGAAGAAAATGTGTTGTGGCCAGGATTGCCCACTTATTTTTCTAAAACATCAGGAACTACTTCAGGGGCAAAATATATTCCTAACACGGCAGCATCGTTAAACTATCAGGTTGAAGCTGCCCGTAACGCTATTTTGTGTTACATCAACGAAACCAAAAAAACAGATTTTATTGATGGGAAGATGATTTTTTTGCAAGGTAGCCCTGAATTAGATTATTCACTTAAAGTTCCTGTTGGTAGGTTGTCGGGCATTGTGGCTCACCATGTTCCAAAGTATTTACAAAAAAACCGATTACCCTCTTTCCAAACCAATTGTATCGACGATTGGGAAACAAAAATTGATGCCATTATTGAAGAAACTTTGCCCGAAAAAATGAGTTTGATATCAGGTATTCCGCCGTGGGTTCAAATGTATTTTGATAAATTGTTGGAAAAAACAGGAAAAAAACATATCAAGGAAATTTTTCCAGATTTCTCGTTGTTTATTTACGGTGGCGTAAACTTTGAACCTTATCGAGCAAAATTTGAAAAAAGCATTGGTAAAAAAGTCGACAGCATCGAAACTTATCCTGCATCGGAAGGGTTTATCGCTTTTCAGGATACACAAACTCAGCCGGGATTATTGCTAAACATCAATGCAGGTATCTTCTTTGAATTTATTCCTGCCGACGAATATTACACCGAAAATCCTCCACGTATTTCGTTAAAAGACGTGGAGTTAAACAAAAATTATGCGTTGATTTTAAATTCCAATGCAGGTTTGTGGGGCTACAGCATCGGCGATACGGTAAAATTTGTTTCGTTAAAACCTTATCGTATTGTGGTTTCCGGCAGAATAAAACATTTTACCTCAGCTTTTGGTGAGCATGTAATTGCCGAAGAAGTAGATTATGCCATTGAGCAAGCTTGTAAAGTATTAAATTTAGATGTTAACGAATACCATGTAGCTCCTCAAGTAATGCCTAAAGAAGGTGGGATTGCCTACCACGAATGGTTTATTGAGTTTGCTGAAAAACCAAATAAATTGGTTGAATTTGCTGAAGTTTTAGACCAACAATTACAAGGTGAAAATTCGTACTACAAAGATTTGAGAAAAGGAGAAATGTTAGACATTATTAAAATTACTCCCTTAAAAATAGGGGGATTTAATGACTACATGAAAGCTTCCGGTAAATTGGGCGGACAAAATAAACTCCCTAGATTAGCCAACGACAGAAAGATTGCCGAAGAGTTGATGAAATTTAAAATTTAATTAGAAATTGGCAATTCGTTGTTATTTACTTTACCTTTGGCAGTAAATTTGTTAAATACATTTCCCTTTTCAAACCATAAGTTTTACATGTCTAGAATTATCATCTTCATTCTAATATTTTCAGCAAATTCGCTGTTTTCACAAATTATTTTTAATACTTCCTACCACAATTTAGGCGACATCAACAAAGAAGATAAAAAGTATTTTGATTTCACTTTAACCAATGCCGGAAAAGTTGCTGCTAACATTGTTCGTATTGAAGAACCTTACGGAATCAGCTCTAAATTTTCTTCTAAAACCATTGAACCTGACAGCACCATTACGGTTCGAATAAAATATACTCCAAGAAGAAAAGGTACATTTAAGCAAGATGTTCCTGTTTGGGTGAGTGTAAATAATGAGCCAATTACTTTTACCATAGAAGGTAATGCGTTAACATTTGATGTAAATGAATCGATGGCTTGTCCCGATTTTGTAAGAATTCAAAAACCAGTCGAAGAACGTGCAAACCTCAAAATTAATGTGGTTGATGTAAATACAAAAAAACCAATAAAAGATGCTACGGTGGAAATTATTTGGGATGGATTGGTTTACAAAAAAGTGTCAACAGACAAATTGGGTGAAGCATTACAAAATTTGCAAGTTGATAATTACTATTTGGTGGTAAATGCAGAAGGTTATGGCAGTAAAGAATCAGATTTTGCTTTAGACAACACCAACAATTCTATTCAATTTGAATTGGGAGAACCAACCAAAGAAGAAATATTGGCAAAAGAAGAACCTAAATTAATTGAACCGGAAATTGTCCCTGAACCTGCCGACACCATTTCTACCAAAGAATTACCGGTAAATTTATATGCTCCGAACAATGTAGTTTTTTTAATTGATGTATCGGTATCCATGAAACAAAAAGGAAGAATGGATGTGTTAAAAGCCTCAATGATTGAGTTGTTAAATGGGCTGCGACCAATAGACAAATTGGCTATCGTAACTTATGCTTCTTCAACGGATGTGTTGTTAGAATCGGAATATGTTACCGATAAAGCAAAAATTACACAATTGATTCAGGACTTATCAGCTGGAGGTTATACGGCTGGAGCTAAGGGGATTAAAAAAGCATATCAAGTGGCACGAGATAATTTTATGAAAGATGCAAACAATCAAGTGATTATTGCCACAGATGGTGCTTTTAATCTCGAAAAAGGCGATAAAACTATTTTGAACGACGTAACTGCAAACTATAAAAAAGGAGTTTTCCTATCGGTTTTAGGTGTTAAAAACGAAAAATGGACGGTTTCCTCAATGACGGCAATGGCTGAATCTGGTGGAGGAAATTATTTGCACATTGAATCTTTTGCACAAGCAAAACAAGTATTGATGAACGAGATTAAAGCGAAATCGAGAAAGAAAAACTAATTGACACGAATTGCACGAATTAATAGCTTTAACTGATGAATGATTTATTACACAAGGAAGAGGTCTACGATTTGGTTGGAATGTGTATGGAAATTCACCGAATATTAGGAAAGGGGTTTTCTGAAATTGTTTATAAAGATGCTCTTGAGCATGAATGTAAGGTAAGAAAATATCATTTTGAGAGAGAAAAAGAATTTCAAGTTCAATACAAAGACATCATTTTAAAACACAATTTTTATGCTGATTTTGTGATGTTTGAAAAAATCATCTTGGAAATAAAAAGTTGCGAGGCTATTTGTGATGCTCATGTAGGTCAAACAATAAATTATTTAGCAGCTTCAAAATTAAAGGTTGGATTAATTGTGAATTTTGGAAAAGATTCACTTGAATATAGACGTGTTGCCCTATAAAAATAATTAGTGCAATTCGTGTCAAAAAAAACAGACACTAATTTCACCAATTAAAAACGCTAAAAGCGTAAAAAAGATTAGTGTAATTCGTGTTGAATAAAGTTGTAGGAGAATAAAATAAAATTAGTGCAATTCGTGTCAAAATAAATGCAAGAGAAAAAGAAAATAGCCATTTTAGGTTCCACAGGTTCTATTGGGACACAAGCCTTAGAAGTTATTGAAGAACATTCGGCTCAATTTCAGGTAGAAGTTTTAACGTCCAATACCAAAGCTGATTTACTCATTGAACAAGCCATAAAATTCAAACCGAATGCGGTGGTTATTGTTGATGAAACACAATATCAAAAAGTTTCAGAAGCTTTGTGGAAACACGATATTAAAACCTACACTGGAAAAGATGCTCTTGCTCAAGTTGTTGAGATGAAAGAAATCGACATTGTGTTAACTGCATTGGTTGGTTATGCTGGATTATTGCCAACCATCAATGCCATAAAAGCTAAAAAAACAATAGCTCTTGCCAATAAAGAAACTTTGGTGGTAGCTGGAGAGCTAATAACAAAATTAGCCACTGAAAATGGAGTGCATATTTATCCTGTTGATTCTGAGCATTCAGCCATCTTCCAATGTTTAGTTGGGGAGATTTTAAATCCAATAGAAAAAATATATTTAACTGCCTCAGGCGGACCATTTAGAGGAAAGAAAAAAGAAGATTTACTCAATATTACCAAGGAACAAGCTTTAAAACACCCTAACTGGACGATGGGTGCAAAAATAACCATCGACTCGGCAACCATGATGAACAAAGGTTTTGAAGTTATTGAGGCCAAGTGGTTGTTTAATCTAAAAACAGAACAAATTGATGTAATTCTTCATCCTCAATCTATTGTTCATTCGTTAGTTCAATTTACTGATGGCAGTATGAAAGCACAACTTGGGTTACCTGACATGAAATTGCCGATACAATATGCTTTGACTTATCCATACCGTTTTCCTTCTAAATCGCCACGATTTAATTTTATGGACTACCCCAACTTAACCTTCGAAAAACCAGATTTAGAAACTTTCAAAAATTTAAAACTTGCATATGAAGCATTAGAAAAAGGTGGAAATTTAGCTTGTATTTTAAATGCTTCCAACGAAGTAGCTGTTGATGCTTTTTTACACGATAAAATCAAGTTTTTACAAATTGCTGACATCAACGAGCAATGTATGAATGGGGTAAAATTTGTAAAAAATCCAAGCTACGAAGATTTTGTAACTACCGATTTGGAGACAAGAAAGTTTGCAGAAAGTTTAATCTAGAAGCCTCCCCCATCCCCTCCGAAGGAGGTTGTGTTAATAGAAAAAATTCTGAATAGTATTGTTTAGCAAATTTGATTTTTCAACAAACCCAATTTCTTTACATTTTTCAACTTCTTTAATCGATTTTACTAAATCAAAATCATTTTGTTTTTGAGTATAAAATCGTCCTTTTTCAAAGTGATATTTTACCAAATATTCCTGCTCGGTTTGACCGGGAGTTGGAACTAAAACGGCTTTTTTACCTAAAGTTGCTAAATCCATAATAGTAGAATAACCAGAACGGCTAACTACAACTTTACTTTTGTGTAGATAGTCTAAAAACTCATTGGTTTCAAGATGATTGAATACTTTTAATGCTGAATTACTGTCACACTGAGCCTGTCGAAGTGTATTCTTGTCTGCTTCGACAAGCTCAGCATGACAAGTTTGTGGTAATCCTCGAACCAAAATTCCTTTTAAGTTGGAGTTTTCAACTTGTTTCAAAATGATGTTTTCAAAAATTGTCCGTTGAGGCTCTGGTCCGGAAATGATTGCCATAATAT
>CAYJMI010000008.1:51351-60419 GCA_964371285.1 uncultured Vicingus sp.
CCATAATATCGTATTCTTCTTTACCTACTTCTCGATACGTTCCGCAAAGGGGCGGAACACTCGAAGTGACAGAATGATTTGAAAATCGAGAAAGAATTCCAATAAATTTAAACTTATTGGGTAACGGTTTTTTATGTGATAAATCGCCTGATAAATTGTTTTCTCCTTCAACATCTGGAATCCATATTTCAGAAAATTTATCAAAGTAGTTCTTTAATACATTTTCTATCCATCCTTCGCCAATTGGAGCCTTAACAAAAATTTGATGAGTTATTAAAATAGAAGGAATTTTTTCACTCCACAATCCGTAGCGGTTATCAGAAACCACCAAATCAATTTGGTACTCATCAATAATTTTATCTAACCAACAGTGTTCTTCTTTTATTGCGTTATTAATTTTAGGAAGTTGCAAAAGCATTTTTAAAGTCATTGAACCTATTTTGGGGTATTCAACCTCATATCCTTTCAAGTTTAATAAGGTTAGATTTGAAAATTCTTGTTGCAATAATATTTTTTGTTTCCCCGATGCACCGATAATTACTTTACAATTTTTTGCTAGAAATTCATTGATAATTGGAATGCACCGGGTTGCATGTCCCAAGCCCCAATCTAAAGGGCAAACCAATATGGTTTTTTGTTTAGACAAGATTAGTGCTTAATTCAATAAGTTTACAAACCGTGTTATAGTTTCGAGTAGTACCATTCACTTTTAACTTCTTCTCAAAAAACACATTATTCCATTTCGAATTTCCATAACCATTGGGATAGAAGCAATATATAACCTTATCTGTTATTTTAAAAAACTCCGTTTCTTGGCTTAAAGTATTTAAACCATTGATGAGTTCAGAATTTGGACAATCATCTAAAAAAGTAAGATAGATAGCTTTTGTGTCTAACGGATTATTTTTCAAAAATGGGTGATTTTCTTTTGCTTGAATAAGTTCATCAGTATCTAAAATCAACGTTGTTACATCAAAATTAAAAGTGTTTTTAATAGCAGATTCAATACATTTTTTTATTTCATCTTTTTTAAGAATTGAAGATGAAAATACCACGTTTCCAGATTGGATGTAGGTGGTCACGTTTTCAAAATCACAATTCTCAAATAGTCGCTTCAGGTCGGACATTTTTATCAATTTATGCCCGCTAACGTTAATTCCTCGTAATAAAGCTATATAATTTTTCATTCTCACATCTACACATTTTTAAATTTTCACATCCCTCTTTTATGTTTCCAGCGTTTATGAGTCCACAACCAATATTGTGGTAATTCGTTTATATTTTCTTCTAACATTTTATTTGATTTTACAATGATTTCACCGTAAGAAGTTTCATTTGGGAATTCGGTTACCAGCTTAAATTCTGCCTCATAATATCCTCGTTTAGGTTTGTGAATAACTCCATAAACAACAGGCATGTTAAATTCCTTGGCATATTTTTCGGCACCATAAAACATTGGGGTGTCTTGATTTAAAAAGTCCATCCAATAGGCTGCTTTTGGGTTAGAAGGGCTTTGGTCGATACCAAAAATAATTCCTTTGGGTTTGCCAAAATCTTTTTCAAAAAAACGTTTGGTTTGCTTCATAGGGCATAAAATCATTCCAAAACGTTGACGAGATTTTTGCATTTTTTCATCAAAATATTTGTTTGATAATGGTTTGTAAATACCTATTAATAAATGTCGCATTTGCTTAGAAACACCTAATGCCAACATCTCCCAATTGTTAAAATGTCCGCCAACAAAAATAACATCTTTGCCATCGTCATAGAATTTATCGACTAAAGTTCTGTCCCTTACTTTAAATCTTTTATTCAATTGTTTTTCTGATATGGTGAACCCTTTTAGCGTTTCAACAATGATGTCACAAAAATGATAATAAAATTTATTCATGATTTGTTGATGTTCAGTGCTTTTTAAATTTGGAAATGAGTTTCTAATATTGTTTAACACCACTTTTTTCCGGTATCCGATGAGATGATACATTACAAAAAATGTAAAATCGGATAACCTGTACAAAAGAAAATAAGGTAAATACGAAATGGGTAATATTAAAAAATAATATATTATTCGGTTTACCATTAATTTGCTGAATTATATCATAAAAAACTTCGATAAAGTTAACTATTTTTGAAACATGGTAGCAGTTATATCAGGTGCAACACGAGGATTAGGAAAATCTTTAGCTCTAGCTTTAGCTCAGCAAGGCTATTCTTTGGCATTAGCGTCTAGAAATCTCTCAGATTTAGAAAAATTATACGAAGAAATAACTAGAAATTTTAATGTGGAAGTATTCATCTTTCAAGCCGATTTATCCGAAAAAGAGCAAACCATAAATTTTTCAAATAAAATTTATGAAAAATTTAAAACTGTTGATGTTTTAATAAATAATGTAGGAAAATACGATGTCGACAGAATAACAGATGAGGATGTCGATTTTGAATTAATGATGAAAGTAAATTTAAATTCGGCTTATTTTTTATCAAAAAACATTTCAATAAAAATGTGTCAGAACAATAAAGGGCATATTTTTAACATCTGTTCGGTATTAAGCTTTTCAACTCGTCAAAATGCTGCATCATATACCATTTCGAAACATGCTTTAAAAGGTTTTAACGATGTGTTGCGTGAAGAAATGAGAGAATATGGAGTTAAAGTTACTGCCATTTATCCTGGTTCCATAAATACCACCTCATGGGAAGGAATAATGGCTCCAAAAGAATTGTTTGTTCAAACCGAAGATATTGTAGGCATTATAAAAGCTTGTTTAAAAACATCAAAAAATGCCAATATTGAAGAAGTAGTGATAAAACCTTTAGACAATAAATATTAATTTATGATTAAAAAAATAGTGATAGGCTGTATAGCCTTACTAGTAATTATTCAATTTATTAGAATTGACAAAACCAACCCAGCAGTTGTTATTGAGAACGATTTTATTGTTCAAACTAATCCACCAGAACACATTCAAACTATTTTAAAAACATCTTGCTATGATTGTCATTCGAACGAAAGTACTTATCCTTGGTACACCAATGTTGCTCCAATTTCGTGGTGGGTAAAACAACATATTAATGAAGCCCGAGAGGAATTAAATTTCTCGGAATGGGGAACATTTAACGCAAAACGACAAAAACATAAATTAGAAGAATGTTTTGAAATGATAGAAGAAAACGAAATGCCCTTGCCTAGTTATTTAATCGTACACAGCGAAGCCAAATTAACAACTGAACAAAAAAATGAATTAGTTGCTTGGTTTAAAGTTGAAAAAGCGAAATAAATGAAGGGAGAAGGAAAGAAGATTGAACGATGGAATGAAATGGAAACTTTTCCAAATGTAATCCAGCCAAAATTTAAAGAAGTTTTTAATACAGAGCACCAATACAAAGGAAAATGGCAACAAGATGTTTTTAAAAACAACAATCCCATTGTATTAGAATTAGGCTGTGGAAGAGGTGAATATTCGGTTGGTTTAGGCAAACATTTTCCCGACAAAAATTTTATTGGAGTTGACATAAAAGGAGCTAGAATTTGGAAAGGGGCAAAACAAGCACTCGACCAAAAACTCAATAATATTTTCTTTATCAGAACCCACATCGATTTAATAAACTCCTTTTTTGCAAAAAACGAAGTTGATGAAATTTGGATTACTTTTCCCGACCCACAACCACAAAAAAGCAGAGCAAGAAAACGATTAACAGCACCTATGTTTATTGAACGATATAAACAGCTTCTCAAACCCAATGGTATCATTCATTTAAAAACGGATAATGAAGGGTTTTTTAGATACACCCTTGAAGAAATTGAACGAAACAATTTCAAATTAATCGAGCATACCTTTAATTTATATAACGAAGAGTTAAAAAATTTAGATACAAAAACACAAGAAATCCTCTCTATAAAAACTTATTATGAAAACTTATTTTCTGCTAAGGGGCATAAAATTCATTACTTGAGATTTAGGCTTTAAGATTCCCATATTGCCCTAAAAATAAATAACTTTTTGACCTTATTTTGCTTAATTTCATAAACTAAAGTTAGTAAGAACTAAACACATCTATTAAAATTTAATCTATGAAAGCAAAAATTACCACCTTGGTTTTGGCGTTTCTACTTGTTTTATCGCAAAACAATTTTGCCCAAAACGCTAGTTCTTTATGGACTAAAGTTGAAAAATCAACATTAACAAGTAAAAATGAGGTCAGGAGGGTTCATCAACCCAAAGAAGCTCAATTTTTCAATCTTGATTTGAATCAACTTAAAACATTATTAATTTCAGCACCAGATAAAAAAACATCTACTGGAAAATCGAACTTAATTATTGAATTTCCTACTCCTGAAGGAACATTTGAACATTTTAGCGTATGGGAAGCCTCAATTATGCATCCAGATTTAGAAGCTAAGTTTCCAATGATTAAAACTTATGTGGCACAAGGTATTGAAGATCCAACTGCAACAATGCGGTTTTCTGTAACGCAATTTGGGTTACATACTCAAACCTTATCAGGAAATAGGATGCCAAGCTTTATTGACCCTTTCACTACAGATTTGGCAAGTTATATTGTTTACGATAAAGCTTCATTGGGTCAAAGTACTCTTCCTTTCGAATGTTTAACTGATGACGATGTGAATTTACCTTCATTAAAAGGAGGTCCTTCAACCATGAAAGCAGATGTGAATGATCAAAAATTAAGAACCTTCCGTTTAGCTCAATCTTGTACAGGTGAATACGGAACTATTTTCAAAGGCACAGGTACTACTGCTCAACAAAAAGCAAATGTTCAAGCTCAAATGACCATTACAATGGCTAGAGTTAATGGTGTGTACGAAAGAGACTTAGCAATAACTATGGAATTTATTCCAAATAATGATACTATTATCTATTTACTTGCTGCCTCTGATCCTTGGACTGGTGAATATAATACAAAAACTGCTCAAACGATTGATGCAAATGTAGGGGTAAATAATTACGATATTGGTCATAACTTTAATACGTCTGGAGGAGGAAATGCTGGTTGTTTATCTTGTGTTTGCTTAAGTGTTTCGCAATCAGGAACTCATAAAGGAAGAGGAATGACAGGTAGTACTAACCCTACTGGAGATCCTTTTGACATCGATTACGTAGCCCATGAAATGGGTCACCAATATGGTGGATATCACACCATGAATACTTGTAGTAGAAGTGGAAATGGACAAACAGAAGTTGAACCAGCAAGTGGTAGTTCTGTAATGGGTTACGCAGGTATTTGTTCAGTAAATGTTCAAAGTAATAGTGATGCACATTTTATTTTTAATAACATTAGAGACATTTCTTCAAATGTTCAAACTGGTAATAGTACTTGTGGGGCAATAACAAATTTAACAAACAACCCTCCAACTGCAAATGCAGGAAGCAATTACACTATCCCTAAAAGTACTGCTTTTATTTTAGAAGGAATAGGAACTGATCCAGATGGAATAGGCTCTTTAACCTATGAATGGTGTCAAAATGACCCTACTCAATCTCCAGGAACAAGTGCTCCAGTATCTACTTGGACAGTTGGACCAATGTACCGAGCTAAATATCCAATAGCATCACCAAATAGATTCATGCCAAGAATACAAGATGTAATTGCTGGAAACTTAATTCCCACATGGGAAGTTACTCCATCGGTTGGAAGAACAATGAATTTCTCATTTTTAGTAAGAGACAATGACCCACTTGGAGGCCAGGTAGCATCAGATTTGATGACGGTAACTGTTAATGGAACTGCTGGTCCTTTTGTTGTTACATCACAAAATACTACTGGTATTACCTTGAACTCAGGAGCTTCTACTCCAGTTACATGGAATGTTGCTGGAACAACCGCAGCACCAGTTAGTGCAGCTAATGTAAATATTTATTTATCTACAGATGGTGGCTATACTTATCCAGTTACATTAGCTACTGCTGTTCCTAACAGTGGTTCTGCAAATGTTGTTATCCCTTCTGGAAATGTAACTACTACTGGTAGAATAATGGTTCGTGGTGCAGGTAATATTTTTTACGCTATAAACAGCAAAAACTTTGCAATACAAGATGCTGAATTTGTGATGAATTTTTCTAACACAACTTCATCAAATTGTCCAACAGTAGATGCAGTTTATGATTTCACTTACAACACATTTCTAGCATTTAGTGAAACAACTGTTTTTAGTGCTACAGGGCAACCTGCTGGTTCTATTGTAACTTTTAACCCAACCTCTGCTTCAGTAGATGGAACTCCAGTACAAGTAACCATTAGTGGATTAAATGCTTCAATGGTGGGAACTTATAGTATTGATATTACAGGTACTGCTACTTCGGTAACAAAACTTGCAACTGTTACATTAAACGTACTAGATCCTTCACCTGCAATGGCAAACTTAACTTCTCCAACTAATGCTGCTTTAGGAGTTGATCCAGGAGCTACATTAACTTGGTCATCTGGTGGAGCTGGGGCTTTATATAATATTGATATTGCAACTGATGCAGGTTTTACTACCATTATTGATGCTGCAACTGGTTTATCAACAAATAGTTATAACTCAATAGCTTTACTTAATGCAACTACTTATTATTGGAGAGTAATCACTTATAATACTTGTGGTTCTGCTCCTGCTTCTTCAACTTTTAGTTTTACAACTTCAAGTTGTTCTGCTACTATGAGTACAGATGTTCCTAAAACTATACCAGCAACAGCTCCTCCAATTAATATTACTTCTACTCTAAACATCCCTACGGCTGGAACAATTTCAGATCTTAATGTGGTGGATTTAATTGGAACACATACTTGGATTAATGACCTTGTGGTAACTTTAACAAGTCCAGCAAGTACAACGGTTACATTATGGACACAAATATGTAATAATGAAGATAATTTTGCGGTAAATTTTGATGATGCTGCAACTCCTGGAGGATTACCTTGTCCACCTGTTGGAGGAGGAACATATCAACCTAGTCAAGCATTGAGTGCATTTAACGGTCAAAACCAACAAGGTACTTGGACATTAACTGTTTCAGATTTGGCTAACGCAGATGGTGGTACATTAACCAGTTGGGGTTTAAATATTTGTTCTGACATTGCTCCAACAGGAATTACAGTTCTTGCCAAATCCAATGAAGTTAGAATTTATCCAAATCCAACTTCTGATATGGTTACTATTGATTTAGCTGATGTTTCAACTATTGACAAAATAACTTTAATTGATTTACAAGGTAAAATATTATATCAAAACAAGAGCATCAATACAAACATTGTTAAAATTGATTTATCTCAATTTGGTAATGGATTTTACATGTTACAAGTTCAAGGTAAAGACATCAATAATGTATTTAAAGTGTTAAAACAATAAGTACACATAATTAAATAAAAAGCCCGAATCCGTCAACTGACGGATTCGGGCTTTTTATTTAAAATTTACTAAACCTTCCTTTTCAACTCAAAGTGTTTACCTAAATACACTCGTCGAACTTGTTCGTCATTAGCTAATTCTTCAGCAGTTCCAGCTTTTAAAATGCTTCCTTCAAACAATAAGTATGCTCTATCGGTAATACTCAAGGTTTCCTGTACGTTGTGGTCGGTAATTAAAATGCCTATGTTTTTTTCTTTTAATTTGGAGACAATGGCTTGTATGTCTTCGACAGCAATTGGGTCGACACCTGCAAATGGCTCGTCTAACAATATAAAACTAGGATTTGAAGCTAAAGCACGGGCAATTTCAGTTCTTCTTTTTTCTCCACCCGATAAATTATGTCCTAAATTTTTACGCACATGGTTTAATCCAAACTCTTCCAACAGTTCTTCCAATTTGTCTTTTTGCTCTTTTTCGGTTAACGGCATCATCTCTAAAATAGCTGCAATGTTATCTTCCACACTTAATTTTCGGAAAACAGAAACTTCTTGAGGTAAATAGCCAATTCCCATTTGAGCACGTTTATACATGGGCGAAGTGGTAATTTCTTTATCATCTAAAAAAACTTTTCCTTCGTTGGGTTTTATTAAACCAACAATCATGTAAAAGCTGGTGGTTTTTCCAGCTCCATTTGGACCAAGTAAACCAACAATTTCACCTTGTTTTACATCAAAAGAAACGCCTTTAACAACTTCTCTTTTGCCATAACGTTTTCTAATATTTTCTGCACGTAAAATCACACTTTAAATTTAATCCTTATTTTGAGTTTACCACTCGCTTTGAAACAAAAATGCTAAACTCATACAATACTAATAAAGGTATCGACATTAAAATTTGGCTCATTACATCTGGTGGAGTTAAAACAGCGGCTAATATTAAAATGACAATTATTGCATGTTTACGGTATTTTCGCATAAATTCAGGAGTAACAATACCCACTTTTGATAAAAAAAAGATAACCAACGGTAATTGAAAAATTAAACCCGATGAGAGTGTAACCGTAGTAATGGTTGAAATAAATGAATCTACACTAATTTGATTACTAATTAATTCACTTACCTGATAATTACCCAAAAATTGAACCGACAACGGTGATATAAAGAAATATCCAAATAAAATTCCAATCATAAATAAAAATGAGCCTGAGAAAATTAATCGTTTTGCATAATTACGCTCTTTAATTTTAAGGGCGGGGCTAATAAATTTCCAAACTTCGAAAAGTAGGTAAGGAAACGACAGAATTAACCCTCCTATAACAGAAACCATAATGTGCATAGAAAACTGTCCACTCATTTCAATATTGATTAAATCAAAGTTGATATCGCCCAAACACAAAGAGTCGCCTTTTCCCAACCAGTTAGAAAGTTTGCAAAACATTTGATACGTCCAAAAATCTGATCTTTTCTGAGCTAAAATAATATTATCAAAAACAAACGTTGGAAAGACAAAAATTAGAATGGTAAAAATCATCACCACAATACTTGCTCTAACCAAATGCCAACGCAGAACCTCTAAGTGTTCTAAAAATGACATTTCTGATTTATTGTTTTGCGAATCGCTCATTGAGAGTACAAATGTACTTTTAAAATGTATAGAAAAAAGGATGACTTAATTGTAAAAAACATAGCCCATCCCCTTCCGTCAGCTAACGGAGGGA